>CAZECJ010000001.1:0-88536 GCA_964510645.1 uncultured Verrucomicrobiota bacterium
TTTCATAAGGCCGGCCATTTATAGGGTTTTCGCGGGCGGAATCAAGCCCGGAAACCGCCAAAAAACGTTTTTGCCGCCCGCACCGCTGCGGGGAATCGCCGCACGAGGCCAAAATGGCCGATTTTAGGCCCAAAATAGGGTTTTGGGGGCCAAAAACCGCCAAGAGAGGCCGAAACTACGAAAGGCGCGAAAAACGCGAAAAATGGAGAGATTTTGCCATAGAGGCCGCAGGGAAAACAGAGGGAGCATGGTAGAACAACCGGGATCTGTTGTAGGCCGGGGCGATGACCCGGCAGGATCGAAAAATGCCTCCTCAGAGCGTCCAAAACCCGAAACAGGCCCAAAACCGCAACAAACGGCCCCAAAACGCCGATTTTCGGGCCAGAAGAGGCCAAAACTACGAAATACGCGAAAAACACGAAAAACGAACGATTTTGCCACAGAGTTTACTAAGCCGGAGGCATGGACCTCCGAGAGGGGCTGAGAAGTCGGAAAATGGGTTTCTAGCGCGAAATGTCCGGAAAAATGGCGCCAAACGGGATTCGAAGGGCGGGAACTTGGTCCGCAGGAAATGGGTAGCGACAGGCGAAATTATAGATTATAGGACTGACCCCTTATAATAGGGGCGAAAGAAGAAATTATTGAATAAAGGGCGACTCCTTTTTGAAAAATTTCAAGGCTTTTTCTTGATGGTTCTGGCAGGGTTGCGGCATGGTGTTTGCTTTACTCGCAGTAAGTCATCTAGCTTTTCGATTTCGGTGTCATGTAGTAGAAATACATTGCTTGCCGCCGCAAGCTGTCTAGCGCTTTTTGTAAATCCGTTGTTTGTAATAACCACCCCATAAGTAGCGGCATAGAACTTCTGGCTTGCATACACTTCTTGAACGGCTTTGTTGCCAACCGGGGAGCTGAATAATTTACATTGTACAACTATTGTGACGCCATTCTTAACTGCACGGATGTCTGCCCCTTGGTCACCAGTTGCCTTTGTTACTCCGACATCCCAGTCATTAGCGCGCAATAGTTGAGCACAATAATGTTCGTATTCATAAGGATTGGAAGGACGGGTCCTGCAGTTTTCGTTTTCAACGATAGATTTATACTTGCCCTCCTCAGCGATGAGGATCTGTTCAATCCACAAAGAAAAAAACATTTGATGTAGTTTATGCTTCCCCTTATCGTTGTATAAGTATACCGACTTGTTGTCTAAGTCGATGTACTCATTGAGGATGCATCCATCGAAAAAATCGATCTGGGGCATGATATGTTTATTTATATATTGTAGCTTTTCGCGTTCCCAGGCGGTGTTGTCTAATGTTCCATATTCGTCTTTTATTAAGAGGCGTGTTCGCTTCCGATGAAATACAGCCCAATGTTCCTCGGGAATATTGTCTATGGTGTGTCCGACTGCGCGAACCACCTTTTGCCAAATGAGATCGCGAGAAGGTGTAGGCGGTGGGGGGGGAATGTCCTCTGTTTCTTTCTTTCCAAATATAAAATCCAAAAAGCTCATGTCACTCCAATATTATAACGCCTTATTCGACTTTGTGATTAGTCAAAATGTTGCCAAATGCGTGACTGATGGCGTCATCCAATACAACCGGGTCATTCAGAAACATTTTGACCATCAAATCGGCAAACTTCCATGGATCAATCTTGATGACCGTTGTAGTGGCATCAACAGACTCTTCTATCGGTAGGGCGTCGAAATCATCGGAAATCTGCCATTTATAGTAAATTCCGCCTTGCGAGTAGGTTTTGGGAGAGCCTTGATGCTGCATACCATGACGAAAAACAGTCCAGAATCTCTTGAACTCTTCTTCTCCAACACCAAGCGACAGGCCAGCTTCCTTTTGGAATGGTTCTCCGTCTCGAACTTCCTGTGTCTTAGTCTTTGAGCGGTATAATCGCTCGCAAAGCTGGCATCCAATAGAAAGTGCAACAAAAGCACCGTCGCCATTTGGAATCGCTCGAAGCGTGTTTAGTGGAACGACAAACCAACGAACGAACTTTTCTAAGTAATCTGAATTCATATAACAGAAAAAAATTATAGTGACGGATTTGGGGGCGAATAGCAAGCCGGGAGGGGGGCCAGCGCCCGGAGGGCGCGGTTGGTAGTTGGTGGTTGATGGTTGGTTGTTGGGGGAGCGGGCCGGACGGCTCGGAGAGCCGTCCCTACCTTGGAGCGGAACAGCCCACGCCTGGGCGTGGCAAGCCGCCAGCCGTACAAGGCTGGCCTACAACGAGGGAAGGGATTTCAATGTCCAATATCCAACAACCAATGACCAATGTCCAAATTGGGCTTGTCTAGTTTCCGGCGGGTTCGAGGGCGGTCCAGTTGCCGTTGAGTTCGACGTTGGGATTGAAGTTGGGGTTGTCGGTGACGATGTATTCGTCGTTGAGGCCGCGCCAGGCGTGGGAGTAGCCGGAGGGCAGCTCGACGTGGGTGCCGGTGTCGGGGTTCCGATATTCGTCCACGCCGCGGATGTATTGGCTGTAGCTGTCGTTGATCCGGTCCATGGTGGCCTGGCGCTGCTCGTAGGCCTGCTGGCGCGACTCGGTGATTTCCGCGTGCGTCTGGCTGATGATGCGGCTGAGGACGCCGGCGTTGGCGATCTGCCGGTTCTGGTAGGCGGTGAGGGCTTCGACGAGTTGCTGGTAGCGGTTGAGCCATTGCGGATTCAGGCGGATGGAGGAAACCATCGTCTGCAGGATCCGGGCCTGGTCATCGAGCTGGCCTTGCGCCGCGCGCATGGCGCCGAGCTGGTCGGCGTTCCAAATGACCATGTTGCCGCCGGGGAGGAAAATCTTGGTGAGGGCGCAATAGAAATCTTCCTCGATGGGCTGCCCGTCCAGTTCGTATTCGACGCGCACCCGGCCGGCGGTGATTTCGGTGGGCAGGTAGTTGCCCCCGGCCGCGCTCTGGGCGCGGAGGGCGTCGGCGAGTTCGGGCATCTCGGCGCGGGCGACCATGCGGAACGCCACGCCGGCGCGGACTTGGGGCAGGACGTAGCGCTCGAGGTATTCAAACGCGTTGGCCGGCGGCGGGCGGACTTCGTTGCCGAGGTAGTTGCTGCCTTCGGGGAATCCGGTCATCGCCAGCATGCCGCCCCAGCTGTAGGGCTGCGCGGGCCAGGACTCGAAGGCTTCCAGGCCGCCCGGGTTGTAGATCCGGATCAACGCCCCCGCCGGCATGGTCGGATGCAGGCGCCAGAACACCGAGCCTTCGCCTTCCCAGGTCGCCGGAATCAGTAGCGACATCGCCTCGCCGCCGATCATGTCCGGCCGGTCCACGATGCGGAGCGTCTTGAACCGCAGGACGTCGGCCGGCGGGGAAGCGGGATCGGAGCCGGGTTCGGCGCGCGAGCACGAAGTCGCAACCGGAATCGCGAGGAGCAGGGCGACGAGCGGGAAGGGCCGATGGATCATGACCGTCTCCTTGTTTATGGACCGGTCGCCATTCTGCCACAGGGGGCAACGCGCGAAAAGCGGGAAGTGGCCTTGGGGCCATGGGGCCATGGGCGCGTTGCGGTCTCATCGACCGCCAACGGCGGCTGGAAGCCGCCGGTCCTTTGGGATCGGACGGGAAAGGCGGCATCCTGCCGCCCCTTTTTGTGAGATGGGTTTTGAATCAATATATCGGGGAGCGCCCGCCGTGGGGCGCGGGGACATATGTTTTGACAGGAAAGGCCCGTTCGCCTACACACCGAAACCATGAACGTGAACGCGCTCCCCAAGGTCGAACTCCACCGCCATATCGAAGGCGCCATCCGCTATGCCACGATGAAAGAGTGGGTGCGGACGGACAAGCTGTTGCCGGCGTCCAGCACCGAAGCGCAGCTCCGGGATTTCATCCTGATCGACAAGCCCGTGGATGGACTGAAAGTGTTCCTCGAAAAATTCGGCCTGATCCACCGCGTGCTGTCCGGCGCCGCTCGCATCCAGCGCATGGCCTTCGAGGCCTGCCAAGACGCCTACGCCGAGGGCGTGCGGGTGCTGGAGCTGCGCTATTCCCCCGTGTTCATCCAGGGCGATCGAAAAAACCTGAGCTTCGATCAAATCCACGCGGCGATCCTGGCGGGGATCGAGGCGGCCGTGAAGGTATGTCCGATGGCCGTGGGGCTGATCGGCATCCTGGGCCGCGAGTGGGACCTCCCCACGGCGACGCGCGTGACGGATTTCTTCATCGCGAACCGGGACACGGTCATCGGCATGGACCTGGCCAACGACGAAGCGAACTTCGACGGCAAGCCGTTTGCCGGCCTTTTCCGGAAAGCCAAGAACGCCGGGCTGCACTTGACCGTGCACGCGGGCGAATCCCTCATCCCGACCTCCAGCCAGTCGATTTTGAGCGCGCTGGACGACTTGGGCGCGGAACGGCTCGGGCACGGGGTCCAGATCCACCGGGATCCCGCGCTCATGGAACAGGTGGCGCGCCGCGGCGTCATCCTGGAGCTGTGCCCCACGAGCAACGTGCTGACCCGGTCCATTCCGTCCATCGCGGCCTATCCCATCCGGCAGATCCGGGCCGCCGGCGTCCGGACGTGCGTCAACGCCGACGATCCGGGCGTGTTCGACTACGATCTCAACCACGAATATGGGCAGCTGGCCCGGTTCCATGGCCTGACGGAGGCGGATTTTGCCGCGATGAACCGCGACGCGCTGGACAGCAGCTTTATCCGGGATGATCTCAAGCAGAACTATTTCAAACGCGGATAAGGGGCAACGCCCGCCGGCTGGGGGGGCACATCCCCGGCGCGCTGATTGAATCCGTCCGGATTTAGGGACTTGATTTGGAGTGCGGCGGCATGACGCCGCTTTTGGGCCGCGACATGTCGCGGCCCGGGAAAGCGCGGTCATGCCCGCGCACTCCAAAATGGCCCGGCCGACGAAACTAGGCGTTTCGTCTCCGGTCGGTCAATGAAACGGGGATGCGCCGTTCGATGGCGGTCCGGCGGCTCGGCTTGACGGGGAAAGGGTGGGGGCGTATGGTGGCGCGCTATTTGAAACCCCTTTATTTGAAAGGAACCGATTCCCATGAAAGTCACCGTTGAAAATGCCGGCCCGTGCCGCAAATCGCTGAAAGTGGAGTTTTCCGGCGAGGAAATCCAGAAGGAATACGACGAATCGCTGGCGATGTACGCCCAGCATGGCCGCGTGAAGGGCTTCCGTCCGGGCAAGGCGCCCCTCGAGATGATCCGCCGCATGTACGACAAGCAAATCCTCGAAGGCCTGCACGAGCATCTGCTCGCCAAGGGCTTCCAGCAGGCGCTCAAGGAGCACAAGCTGAACACCGTCGCCGAATACGACCTGCAGAAGTCGAATCTCAAGGCCGGCGAGCCGTTTTCGTTCTCCCTCGCGGTGGACGTGGAGCCGGACTTCGAGCTGCCGGCCTACAAGGGCATCGAAGTGGATGCCAAGAAGGTGGAGATTACCGACGACGCCGTGACGCAGGCGCTCGACCGCTATCTCGAAAACATGGGCAAGTATGAAGACCTGGCCGAAGCCCGCCCCGTGAAGGAGGGCGACATGGTGGCCGTGGATTACACCGCGACCGTGGACGGCAAGCCCATGGCCGAGGTGTCCGAGAAGGCCAAGGGCTTGGCCGCCGGCGCCGATTTCTGGGTGATCGCCAACGAGGAATACTCCTTCCTGCCCGCGTTCGGCCCGCAGCTGGTCGGCCTGAAGATCGGCGACGCCAAGGACGTGTCCGTGACGTTCGACGGGCAGTCGCCCATCGAGGAATTGCGCGGCAAGACGGCGGTTTTCGCCTCGACGGTGAAGAAAATCCGCGCCCGCACTAAGCCGGCGCTGAACGAGGAGCTGTTCAAGCAGCTCGGCGCGAAGGACGAAGCCGACCTGCGCGCGACCTTCAAGAACATGCTGCAGGGCGAAGCGGATCGGCAGGAAATGGCCCGCCGCCGCAATCTTCTGATCGAATCCCTGATGAAGAGCGCCGTCCTCGACGTGCCCGAATCCGAGGAGCACGACGAATCCCACCGCATCGTCTACGAAATGGTCGAGGAAAACACCCGCCGCGGCGTGCCCGAGCAGGAAATCCGCGACAACATCGCCAAGATTTCCGAGTCGGCCAAGACGGCGGCGAAGGACCGCGTGAAGCTGCGCTATCTGCTGAAGCGCATCGCCCGCGAAGAGAAGATCGAGGCGACCGACGCCGAAGTGACGGTCCTGCTGAACGCGCATGCCCTGCGCTCCGGCGCGAAGTCCGCCAAGGAATGGCTGCAGCGCGCCAAGCTCAAGGAAACCGAGGTCCGCAAGGGCCTGCGCGCCGATTTGCTGACGACGAAGACGATCGACGCCCTGATGGGGCACGCCAAGCTGACCGGCGACGGCGCCGGCGAAAAGAAGTAGAAGGAGGTCCGTCATGGATGCGAAGAGTTCCTATCTGATTCCGATCGTGGTGGAGCAGACGGGCCGCGGCGAGCGGTCCTACGACATCTATTCGCGCCTGCTGAAGGAGCGGATCGTGTTCATCGGCTCCGAGATCACCGACGACCTGGCGAACGTGGTGGTGGCCCAGCTCCTGTTCCTGCAGAGCGAGGACGCGACCAAGGACGTGAGCGTCTACATCAACTCTCCGGGCGGCTCCGTCACGGCCGGCTTGGCGATCTACGACACGATGCAGTTCCTGAAGTGCGACGTGGTGACCTACTGCATCGGCCAGGCGGCCAGCATGGGCGCCGTGCTCCTGACGGCCGGCAGCAAGGGCAAGCGCCACGCGCTGCCCGGCGCGCGCATCATGATCCACCAGCCCTGGGGCGGCGCCCAGGGCACCGCCAGCGACATCCACATCCAGGCCCAGGAAATCCTGCGCCTGAAGGAGCATCTCAACGGCATCCTCGCCAAGCATACCGGCAAGTCGATCAAGGAAATCGCCAAGGACACCGACCGCGATTTCTTCATGTCGGCCGACGAAGCCGCGAAGTACGGCCTGGTGGACGACGTGCTCGGCGCGGCTCCCGCGAAGGCGTAGCGCCATGGCCGGCAAGAAATCCCCCCCCCCCGAAGCGTCCTGCTCGTTCTGCGGGCGGCCGCGCGGCGCCGTCAAGACCCTCATCGCGGGGCCCGACGGCCTGAACATCTGCGACGAGTGCGTGGACATCTGCAGCACGATGGTCAAGCGCCCCGGGGTCAAGACCGGCGCCGCGGAGGCGTCTCCGGCCGCGCGCCTCCAGGTGCCCAAGCCGCACGAGATCAAGGCCCGCCTCGACGAGTTCGTCGTGGGCCAGGAGCGCGTCAAGAAGGTGCTCGCCGTCGCCGTCCACAACCACTACAAGCGCGTCAAATCGCGGCTCGAAGGCAAGAAAGACGACGACGGCGTCGAGCTCGACAAGAGCAACATCCTGATGCTCGGGCCGACGGGCAGCGGCAAGACGCTGCTGGCCCGGACCCTCGCGCGCATCCTCGACGTGCCCTTCAGCATTTCCGACGCGACCACCATCACCGAAGCCGGCTACGTCGGCGAGGACGTGGAAAACGTCCTGCTGCGCCTGATCCGGGCCGCGGACGGCGACGTGCCGCGCGCGGAGTTGGGCATCGTCTACATCGACGAGATCGACAAGATCGCGCGGCGCATGGAAAACGTCTCCATCACCCGCGACGTGTCGGGCGAAGGCGTCCAGCAGGGCCTGCTGAAGATCCTGGAGGGGACGATCTCCAGCGTCCCGCCGCAGGGCGGCCGCAAGCATCCCCAGCAGGAAATGATCCAGATCAATACCGAGAACATCCTGTTCATCTGCGGCGGCGCGTTCGTCGGGCTCGACGACATCGTCAAGCGCCGCGTGGGCAAGGGAGCGATCGGGTTCGAGAGCGAAACCGAGCAGCGCAAGAAGCCGAAGGCCAATCCCGTCCTGCCGGCGGTGGAGCCGGGCGACCTGGTGAAGTTCGGCTTGATTCCCGAGTTCGTCGGCCGCCTGCCGATGGTGGCCATGCTCGAGTCGCTGACGGAAGACGACCTCGTGCGCATCTTGACCGAGCCGAAGAACGCGATGATCCGGCAATACCAGAAGCTGCTGGCGATGGAAGGCGTGGAACTGGAATTCACGCCCGCCGCGCTGCGCGAACTGGCGCGCGAAGCCGTCCGCCGGGAAACCGGCGCGCGCGGCCTGCGCTCGCTGCTGGAAAACATCATGCTCGACGTCATGTACGAAGTGCCCCGCCGCAAGGGCGCCGGCCGCTACGTGATCGGCGACGCCGTCGTGCGCGGCCACCAGAACGCCTTGGATGCCGGCGAAAAGATCGCGCCCAAGACCCCGCTCTCGGCGGCGGATAAACCTCTGGAAGCGGCCGGATGAGCCGCTTCCGGAGGCCATCCCAAGACCTGCGCGCTCCGGTGCGCAGGTTTTTTGCTTTGGCGGCGGTCGGTCTGTGCGCGGCGGCCGGCGAGGCCCGCGTGGTCGACGTCGCGATCCTGAACACCACCGATCTGCACGGCGCGCTCTGCCAGTCTCCCGGCGTCTACGCCGAGCGCAACGACGGATCCCTGCTTCAATGCGCCACGATCGTCCAGCGCGTCCGCGCGGAGAAGCCGAACGCGCTGCTGGTCGATTGCGGCGACGTCATCCAGGGCACGGCGGTCAGCTATCTGACGCGCGGGGCCGTCATGGCGACGGCGATGAACGCCATGGGCTACGACGCGTACGTGCTCGGAAACCACGAGTTCGACTGGGGCGTCGACGCGCTCGCCGATTTCATGGGGAAGATGCAGGCCGTTCCGCTCGTCGCGGACCTGCAGGCGGGTCCGGAAGCCCCCGAAGCTTTTCGCCGCGTGCTGCCGTTCGTCGTCAAGGAAATCGACGGCATCCGGGTGGCCATCGTGGGCCTGACCACGCCGAACATCCCGAACTGGACGCGGGGTCTCGAAACGCGGGGGCTCGGTTTCTTGGACTCGCGCCTCGCGCTCGAGCACACCCTGCCGCTGGTCCGGAAGGAGCGGCCACAGGTCATGATCCTGCTGGTCCACCAGGGGCTTCTGGCGAAGGACGATGCGGCCAACCAGCTCAACGCCATCGGCCGCCGGTTCGGCGAATTCGACCTGGTGCTCGGCGGCCATCTGCATGCGGTGGCGACGCGCACCCAGCTCGGCAAGGTGACCTATGCCCAGGCCGGTTCCGGCGCCATCGGCGTCTTGCGGGTCGATCTGGCCTTCGACACCGTGCAAAACGCCGTGACGGAGAAGAAAATCGAATTTCTGCCTGTTGCCCCGGATATTCCGGAAGATGCCGGGATCTACGCGCAGGTGGCCGACGATCTGGCGCGCGCGGACCAATGGCTGGGCGTCGCGATCGGCAAAACCAAGACCGACCTGACCGCTTCGATCGCCTTGCCGGGCCTGTGTCCGGTCCAGCAGCTGATCTGCAAAGCCATCGCGGCAACAACGAAAGCCGAAGCCGTGCTGCACGATCTGCTGTCGCCCCACGGCATTCCCGCCGGCGACGTCCGCGTGGCCGATGTCTGGAAGATCGTGCCCTACGAGAACACGGCCGGCATTCTGTGGCTCACCCCCGGGGAGATCCGGAACATCTTGGAAGAGGGCACGGCCTATCTGGGCACGGAGCGCTATTTCGGGGCCTGGGGCCTGCGCTACGAGTTGCATCCCAAGGCGCCCCTCGGCCGGCGCATCCGCAAGCTGCGCGCGGCCGACGGCACCCCCATCAACGGCAAGAAGCGGATTCCGGTCGCGTTCAACAGCTACCACCTCTCCGGCGGCGGCGGACGTTTTCCCGCGATCGCGCAAGCCGCCGCCGACCCCCGCACCCGCCTGCAGACGTTCGACGAACCCGTTCGCGACATGGTGGTGGACTTCGTTCGCCGCCACCGCTCGATTTTCATTCCCGAAGGCACCAACGCGGTCGTCGTCCTCAAGGAACCCCGCGCCTGGCACCGCCGGAAGTAGCCGCCGCCCCGGCGGGGAATCGCTTGCCCTCCGAAGCCTTGACGAAGGAGGGCGGCTCGAGATTTTTCCACGCCGTGGAAAACGTTTTTCCACACTGTGGAAAAATCGGGCAAAGTTTTTACGTTCCGTGGAAAACGGGAATCAATGTTTGCAAACAATGATAATCCGAATCGCGATGGGTCCCGCGTCCCACGTCCGAAGGGCGGGGGGCATCTTGGGCTTCCCAAGGGCGGGGATTTTCCGTAAGGTGTCTAATCGAGTCTTTTTAGCGAGGAAACAGGCATGAAGGTATTGGTGACGGGCGGAACGGGATTCACGGGCAGCCATTTGACGCGGCGGATGCTGGACCGCGGCTACGAGGTCGTCGTTTTGGACAACCAGAAGGGGTTGTTCGACGACGAATTCAAGGCCCGCGGCGCGAAGATCATCTACGGCACCGTGACGGACCCGAAGGCGCTGGAAGAAGCTCTGGACGGCGTGGAGGTGGTGCACCACCTCGCGGCGGCGTTCCGCAAGATCAACATGGCCGACAAGGTCTATACCGAGATCAACCAGGGCGGCTTCCGCAGCCTGCTGGAACTGGCGCAGAAGAAGGGCGTGCGCAAGGTGGTCTATTGCAGCACGCAGGGCGTGCACGGCAATATCGACCATCCGCCCGGCGACGAAAATTCGCCGATCAAGCCCGAGGATTATTACCAGTTTTCCAAGCACCAAGGCGAACTCGTGGCGGCGGAATTCATGGCGCAGGGCATGGACATCACCATCCTGCGTCCGACGGCGCTCTACGGCCCGGGCGATCCGGGGCGGTTCCTGATGATGTACAAGTGGGTGGAGAAGGGCTTCTTCCCGTTCTTCGGCGACGGCAAGGTGTTCTACCATCCGGTGTACGTCGAAAACTTCGTGGATGCGCACGAGCTGGCGGCGGAGAAGCCGGCGGCGAAGGGGCAGACCTACATCATCGCGGACGCGAAGTACTATTACATCAAGGACATCGTGGCGATGATCGCCCAGGCGATGAACCGGCCATGCAAGTTCGTGCATCTGCCGTTCCTGCCGCTGTATTGGGTGAGCGCGGTGGTGGAATTCCTCTACAAGCCCTTGCCGTGGGATCCGCCGCTGTTCCGGCGGCGCGCGGACTGGTACCGCCAGAACCGGGCGTTCAAGATCGACAAGGCGCGGCGCGATCTGGGCTACGAGCCGAAGGTCGGGCTGCTCGAAGGCCTCAAGATCACGGGCGACTGGTACCGCGCCAACGGCTATCTGAAGAAGTAGCCTCCCATGTGCGGCATTTGCGGATTCAATTGGCGGGACCCCGAGCTGGCGAAGCGGATGACGGACGTCATCGCGCACCGCGGTCCGGACCAGGACGGCGTCTGGTGCGACGAGCACGTTTCGCTGGGGCATCGGCGCCTGAGCATCATCGACCTGTCCGAGGCCGGCCGCCAGCCGATGCGCAACGAGGACGGCGCGGTCCAGGTCGTGTTCAACGGCGAGATCTACAACTTCGCCGAGATCCGCAAGGACCTCGAGGCGAAGGGGCACGTCTTCACGAGCCATTCCGACACCGAGGTGATCATCCACGGCTACGAGGAGTGGGGCTTCGACGTCGTCCACAAGTTCATCGGGATGTTCGGCATCGCGCTGTGGGATTCGAAGAAGAAGCGCCTGTGGCTGGTGCGCGACCGCATCGGCATCAAGCCGATGTATTACTATCATAAGAACGGCCGCTTTCTGTTCGGGTCCGAGATCAAGTGTATCCTGGAAGATCCGCAGGTGGCGCGCCAGGTGAACCACGCGGCGCTGTACGCGTATCTGGGCTTCGAATTCGTGCCGGCGCCGGAAACGGCGTTCGCGGACATCCATAAAATTCCCGCTGGCCACTGGGCGGTGCTGGAAAACGGCCAGCTGCGCGTCGAGGAATACTGGGACCTGAAAATGCCCGAGCGGGGCGTGGTGCGCTCCGAGGGCGAAATGGTCGAGCGCATCCGCGCGCTGATCGACGACGCGGTGCGGCTGAGGCTGATTTCCGACGTGCCCCTGGGCGCGTTCCTGTCCGGCGGCCTCGATTCGAGCACGATCGTGGCGATGATGCGCAAGCACAATCCGGGCAAGCTGCAGACCTTCACGATCGGCTACGAGGACGCGACGTTCAGCGAAACCGAGTACGCCAAGGTCGTGGCGGACCATTTCGGCACCGAGCACCGCGTGCTGATCATCGACAAGATGGACGAGGCGTCGATCGAGAAATCCATCTGGCATCTCGACGAGCCGATGACGGACCTGTCGTCGATCCCGCTGATGTTCATCTGCCAGAAGGCCAAGCAGTACGTCACCGTGTGCCTGAGCGGCGAGGGCGGCGACGAAGTGTTCATCGGCTACGACCGCTTCAAGGCGGCGAAGATCGCGTCGTTCCTGAATTTCCTGCCGAAGTGGGTGCGGCACGATCTGGTGGGCAAGTGGGCCAAGGGGCTGGAAGACCGCCCCGAGAAAAAAGGCCCGATCAACATGTTCAAGCGGTTCATCGAGGGCTCGCTCCTGCCCGAAGAGGCGATGCACCTGCGCTGGCAGTACTTCATGGATCCGCGGCTGGAGCAGCATCTGTTCGCCGATGCCTACAAGGCCCAGGTGCCGTTCGACCCGTTCGCGCGGGTGCGCGCGTACAACGCGAAGTGCACCTCGAAGGACAAGGTGAACCAGCAGGCCTACCTGGACACGCGGTTCATGATGAGCGACAGCGTGCTGATGAAGGCCGACAAGATGAGCATGGCCTCGGCGCTGGAGATCCGCGTGCCGCTGCTGGACCACCGGCTGGTGGAATACCTCGGCACGGTGCCGGGCAACCAGAAGCTGCGCGGCATGACCACCAAGTACATCTTCCGCAAGGCGCTGGAAGGCATTTTGCCCAAGGAAATCGTCTGGCGCGGCAAGCAGGGCTACAGCCTGCCGGTGAAGAACCTCCTGCGCACGCAGCTCAAGGATTTCATGGTCGCGCTGCTGCACGAATCGCCGCTCATCCGCGAGGATTTCGACGTGGCGTTCGTGGACCGGCTGATCGACGAGCACCTCTCGATGAAGCAGAACCACAACCACGTGCTGTGGGGCCTGATGAACATCGCCATCTGGCACCGGCGGTTCTTCCGGAACGGATGAAGAAATGCAGGTGGACTCCCAAGCGGTTGATTTTCGACCTTCAAGCGGGCCCCGCCGCCTTGTGCGGTGGGGAAGCCAAACTTTGCCTCCAACGACGCAAGGTCGTTGGGGGGCGATCCACAGCCTTTGAGGAGCAACCATGGCCGAATCCGCGGAATGCAAGGTCAAGGAGCTCACGAAGGGCTCCGCTTCCGGCGCCTACCGCGCGCTGATGTACGGCGATCTGGGACTCGGGAAGATCGTTTGGGCCGAGATCCTGTTCACGCTGATCGGCGGGCTGGGCGGGGCGCTGGGGCTGTTCCTGCGGATGAAGCTGTACCCGGCGCTGTTCAAGTCCTGCGGCCGCAAAGTCGTGTTCGGCAAGAACGTGACGCTCCGCCATCCGCACAAGATTGTCTTGGGCGACGGCGTGGTGCTGGACGACAACAGCGTGGTGGACGCGAAGGGCGCGGACAACGCGGGGATCGTGCTGCGCGACCGGGTCTACGTGGGCCGCAACACCATCGTCTATTGCAAGAACGGCGACGTCGAGATCGGCGAAAACGTGAGTTTTTCGGCCAACTGCATCGTATTTTCCTCGAACCGGCTCGTCATGAAGAAGAACAGCGTGGTGGCGGCATTCGCGTACCTGCTGAGCGGCGGGGAGTACGATTTGAACGATCCGACGCCGCTGGCCCTGCAGAAGGGCACCTGCACGAAGGGGCCGCTGGAGATCGGCGAAGACTGCTGGATCGGCGCGGGCGCCAAGGTGCTCGACGGCGCGAGCCTGGGCGACCACGTTGCGCTGGGGGCGGGCGCGGTGGCGAACAAGCCGATCCCCGCGAATGCCATCGCCGTGGGCGTGCCGGCGCGCGTGATCAAGACGCGGAAGACGGCGGAATGAAGAAGCCCCTGGCCCTGCTGGCCAAGCTGGCGGTGATGGGCGGCCTGTTGGCCGTGCTGTACCGCAATGTCGATTTCGCCGAATTCCGCGCCGCGTTGGCGGGGCTCGAATGGGCGTGGATTCCGCTGGTCTATGCGCTGCTGCTGGCGAACACGGCGATCAATTCCTGGAAGTGGGGTCTGCTGCTGAAGGCCGACGGCATCGCAATCCCGCTGCGGTCGCTGATGTGTAGCCACCTGATCGGAACGTTTTTCAACTTGTTCCTGCCGTCGAGCATCGGCGGCGACGCGTACCGGGTGGTGGACGTGGGGCGGCGCGCGGGGGCGGGGGCGAAGAGCTTCGCCGCGGTGTTCGCCGAGCGGCTGATGGGCTTTTTGGCGCTGGCCATCTGGGGGCTGTTGTTTTCGGCCATCGGCTGGTCGCGGTTGCCGGACAAGCGGATCCTGTTCCTGCCGGTGATCGTGTTCGGGCTGATGGGCGGCATGGTGTTCGCGGTGGTGCAGCGGACGGGACTGGTGGCGGTGTGGCAGGCGTTCCGGCTGAACCGCCTGCACAAGCTCGATGCGTTCCTGCACCGCTTCCTCGATTCCCTGGCGGGCTACCACGCCGATCGCAAGCTGATCGCGGTGGTGTTCGGGCTCTCGCTGGCGTTCCAGATGCTCGCGATCACGACGATCTTCTGCATTTCGCGGGCGCTGCATTGGGACGCGTCGTTCGTGTATTTCTGCATCTTCGTGCCGCTGATCACGCTGGGCGAGGCGCTGCCGATCTCGATCTTCGGCATCGGGGTGCGCGACGGGCTGTACGTGTTTTTCTTCGCGCAGGCGGGGGCGGCGCGCGAAGCCGCGCTGGCGCTGGCGCTGGTCTACGTGCTGATCACGATCGTCTATTCGCTGCTGGGGGGCGTGCTGTTCCTGCTGCGCAAGCCGCCTGCAAAAGCCTGACCTGCCGCGGCAACAAGGGCGGCGCGTTCTACGTTTTCCGGCGCAAAGACCAGACGGGCATGCCCAGCCCGATCAGGACTCCCGCGCAGCCGCCCGCCAGGATTTTATTCCGGAGGCCGTCCCGTTCGGCCGGCGAGAGGGAGGCGTCCGCCGGCGTCGGGCGACCGGTGAATGCGGAACCGACGCCGCTCAACCGGCCATCGATCGCTCCGCAGATCAAATACGCGGCGATCATGCCCAGCAGTCCGATTCCCGCCATGGCGCCGAGCGTTTGGATGAGCCGTTTCTGCAGCATGCGTTGGCCTGATTCCGATTCCGGGACAGCCGACCTTACGGCGGAGGGGTGGAGGAAACCCACTGCGATTCCTGCACCAGACAAGCCTCGGACTGCGTGCCCAAGGGACCCATTTTCAAGATGTGGCGCATTTGCGAGCCGGGCGCGGCGCAGAGCAAATCCACGTCCCATTCGGCATTATCGTCCGGCGGAATGCAATCGGCCCAGATCCGGAACTCTTTTTCCGTGAGCTGGCCTTTGGCCAACCAGTAGCCCAGTTTGACGACCAGTTCCGCCTGCTTGGGCGCACCTCGCAGGCTGGCCAGGTTGAAAAGCGACGGCTTGGCCAGGAAGATGCGGAGGTTTTCCTTGATCCGCTGGGCGACGTCCACGGGATACCGGCCATTCAGAATGGCCCGCCGAATCGTCTGGATGTGCAGCGTCGGCATAGTTCAATCACGGCATGGGGCGATCCCATGCCGCATCCTGCACCAGACATGCGTCCGGCTGGGTGCCGAGGGGGCCCATTTTCAAGACGTGGCGCATCGGCGAGTCGGGCGCGGCGTGGAGCAAATCCACGTCCCAGCCGGCGTTGTCGTCCAGCGGAATTCGATCGGCCCAGGTGCGGAATTCTTTTTCCGTGAGTTGGTTCATGGCCAGCCAGTAGCCCAGCTTGACGACCAGTTCGGCCTGTTTCGCCGGTCCCCGCAGTTGTTGCGAATCGAACAATTCGGCCTCCACCCGGAAGACCGAGAGGGCGCTTTGGATCCGTTGGGCGATGTCCTCCGGGATTTTTCCCAGAGAAATCGCCCAATGTATAGGGCCGGAAATGGATATGCCGTATTTCATCAATGCTTAATCATTATCGCATGAAGATCTTGTTTCCCGACTGTGAGACAAGCCATACCACATCCGCGCAAGCGCTTGACATCATGGAAACAAGGTTTCGGGGGTAGTGGAAAACAGGAGGGGGGGGCGGGGGACGATCGGAATGGAGCTGGGACGCTCTCGTCCCGTGGGCAAGAGAGGGTTCAATATCCATTCATCAAGCGATTCCCACCCCTCGCAGCTTTGTGCCGTGGGTGAAAGAAGTTGCGCTCGTCGCGCGCGAGGGTGGCCAGGCCTGATTCACCCGCCACGCGAGGGGGTGGGGGGCTCGCGCTATCGGCGGATTTCGTCGGCGACGAACTGGGCGGCGCGGGCGACGAGTTCGGTGGCGTCCGCGAGACCCAATTTCCGTTTGATGCCGGAGCGATACGACTCGACGGTGCTGACGGCCAAACGGAGCTTGGCCGCGATGGCGCGGGTGCCCATCCCGTTCCCGAAAAACCGGAACACTTCCAGTTCGCGGTCGCTGAGCACCTCCGCCGGCGAACTGGCCGCCGCCGTTCGTTTGCGGTCCGGAGCGACAAGCAGGCGGCTGACGATTTCCTCGCTCAGCGCCATGTGGCCGTCCAGCACCTTGCGCAAGGCGGCGATCACGTGGCCGATCGGCTCGCGCTTCATGACGTAGCCGCGCGCCCCGGCGCGGACGGCGCGTTCGGCGTAGAGGTTTTCGTGGTGCATCGACAGCACCAGGACGGGGAGCTTGGCGTTCCGGGCATGGAGATCCTTGATCAGGTCCAGGCCGTTGCCCTCGTCCATGGTCAGATCCACGATCGCGACGTCGGGGCCGAGCTGGGCGGCGGCGGCGAGGCCGCCGCGCGCATCCGCCGCTTCGCCGCAAACGACGAGATCCGCCTGCTGGTTGATGACGCGGGCCAGGCCGTCGCGCAGGAGCGGGTGGTCGTCCACGATCAGGACCTTCCGTTTCCGGCCGATTGTCGCAGTTGGCGTTTTCATTTTTTCCTCTTGGGGGCCGGGGCGGCGAGGGGGAGCCGGCAATTCACGGCGGTGCCTTGGTTGCGCGCGCTCTCGATTTCCAGCGTGGCGCCGATCATGCCGGCGCGGTAGCGCATGATGTCCAGTCCCAGGCCGGCGTTTTTTTTCTTTTTCGCGGGGATTCCCTTGCCGGAGTCCCGCACGGACAGCAGGAGATTTCCGCGATGTTTCGCCAGGCGGACGTCGATGCGTTGGGCCTGGGCGTGCTTGGCGGCGTTGGTGACGGCCTCCTGGGCGATGCGGTACAACTGCCCCGCGACGCTCGCGTCGAGCGGCGGGACGCTGGCCGGCCCGGCGTAGCGGCAGGCGATGCCGAAGAGTTCCTGGGTGCGGAACGCCAATTCCTGCAGGGCGGCGCCGAGTCCGCCCCGCCTCAGATCCGCCAGCAGCAGCCCCTGCGCCAGCGCGTGCGATTGGTCGGCGGCCTTTTCGATCAGGCGGCCCAGTTTCCGGACGGCGGCGGCTTCGGGCTGGCGCCGGCGGGCCAGATCCTCGCGCACGGCGTCGGCCAGATAGCCGATGGCGGTGAGGGACTGGCCCAGGCTGTCGTGCAGGTCGCGGCCGATGCGCTGGCGCTCGGCTTCGGCCGCCTGCAGGATTTCCTCCTCCAAGCGCCGGCGTTCGGTGACGTCGCGGATCAGTCCGGCGGCGCGGATGGGACGGCCGCGGCCGTCCCGGATCATGGAACCGGAAGATTCGATCCAGCGGATCGAGCCGTCTGGCCAGAGCAGGCGGTAGGTGACGGTCGCGGAGACGCCGTTTTTCATTCCCTTCCGGAAAGCCTGGACGACGCGGTCCCGGTCTTGGGGATGGATGTGCGCGAACCATCGGGCCGTATCTTTGTCGACGGGCCGTTTCCAGATTCGCTTGAAAGCGGGGCTGACGTAGAGCACGTTCTGCGTGCGGGCATCGATCAGCCAGAAGGCGTCTTGGACGTTTTCCGCCATCTGGCGGAATTGCTCCTCGCTCTGGGCCAGGGCTTCCCGGGAGGTTTCCAGTTCCGCCGTGCGTTCCTGGACGCGCCGCTCGAGCTTGTCGCGGGCTTCGCGCAGGGCCTGTTCGGCCCGCTTGCGGTCGGACACGTCGCGGATGATGGCCCAGAGGCCGGTGGGCCGGCCCCGGGCGTCGCGGATGAGGCTGCCTTGCAATTCGACCGGCACGCGGGTGCCGTCCTTGCGGACGTATTCCTTTTCGAACGGGTTGGAATAGCCGCGGCGGCGCATCTGGGCGACGGCCTTCTTCTCGACGGCCATCCACTCTTTCGGGGTGATGTCGGCGAGGTGCAGGCGGAGCACTTCCTTCCGGGAATAGCCGACGAGCTTTTCGAAGGCGGGATTGCAGTCGATGAGCCGCCCTTGCAGATCCAGGGCGGCGAAGGAATCCCCCATGTTCTCGAAGAGCAGCCGGTACTTGGCTTCCGACTGCCGCAAGGCCGTTTCCGCGCGCTTGCGTTCGGCGATGCCGCGGATGGAAGCCCACATGCCGGCCGGCCGTCCGGCGTCGTCGCGGATCAGGATGGTGCGCAGCTCGACGGGGACGAGCGTGCCGTCCTTGCGGCGATACTCCTTCTCGTAGACGTCGGAATAGCCGCGCGCCAGGACTTGCTTTTCCAGGATTTGCGCTTCGAGGACCTGCCATTTGCGCGGCGTGAGCCGGCGGTAGTTCATCTTCCGGAGTTCCGCGGCGGAATAGCCGGTCAGTTTCCGGAAGGCCGGGTTGAAGTCCAGGATGCGGCCCCGCATGTCCGCCGTGGCAAACGCGTCGCGCATGGTCTCGTGCAGTTGCCGGTATTTGGTTTCCGACAACCGGAGCGCTTCTTCCGTCCGTTTCCGTTCCGTGACGTCGGTGTCGATGCCTTGGTAGCCCAGGAAAGTGCCGTCGGGGCCGAAGAGGGGGTTGGCGCTGCTGGAGACCCAAACCAGCCGGCCGTCCTGGGCGACGTTGCGGTTTTCAAAGCCGCTGATGGCTTCGCGGCGGGCCATCCGCGCCCGCCCGAATTTTTTGATCTCCTCGCGGTTTTCCTTGGGCAAAAGGTCGTAGAAATGCAGCCGGCCGGCGATTTCCTCGGGCCGGCGGCCCAGCACTTCTTCCACCATGGGGCTGACGTAGGTGATGAGGCCCTCCGGGTCCATCTGCCACACGTAGGAACGGCTGGCCTGGGTGCTGGCGGCAAAGCGGGCCTCGCTTTCGCGCAGGGCTTCTTCGGCGAGTTTCCGGTCGGTGACGTCGATTTCGATGCCGTCCCAGACGAGGTGGCCGTTGGGCAAGCGGCGCGGGGCGGACGACACGTAGATCCAGCGGATTTCGCCCGTCGGCATGCGGCAGCGGACCTCCGCGCGGAACGGGGTCAGGGTCGCGATCGCGCGGGCTTCGAGTTCGGCGACCCGGGCTTGGTCTTCCGGGACGATCTGGAGATAGAAGGTTTTTTGATGGCTCAGCGCTTCTTCTGCGGTGACGCCGTGCATCCGCTCGACGCCTTTGCTGACGGCGAGGAGCCGGCGCTCCCGGCCATCCACGCCGGTATCCATTTGATACACGAGTCCGCCGGGCAGGTTGTCGTTGAGCGTCCGCAGGCGCAGCTCGCTTTCCCGCAGGGCTTCCTGGGCCTGCTTGCGTTCGGTGACGTCGAAATCGACGCCGCGGTAGCCGAGCAGCGCGCCGTCCGCGTCCAGCAGGGGGATGGCATTGGTGGAGACCCACCTCGTGCGGCCATCCTTGGCCACCATGGGATTCTCGAAATCGCGGAATTCGCCGTGCCGCCGCACGACCTCGATCGCGGCCGCCCTAAATGCTTCGCGGCCTTCGACGGGATGCAGGTCGTAGAAATGCAGGCGTCCGGCGATTTCGTCGGGCCGGTAGCCCAGCACGTCTTCCACGACGGGGGTGACGAACATGTAGAGGCCGTCTGCATCCACCTCCCACACGAAGGCGCGGCTCTGCCGGGCGGTTTGGGCGAACCGGGCTTCGCTTTCCCGCAACGCGTCTTCCGCGCGCTTGCGGTCGGTGACGTCGCGGACGCTGCCCCGGTAGCCGCGCAACGTGCCGGCGGGATCGAGCAGCGGCAGGGCGTTGGTGGTGACCCAGATTTTGCGGCCGTCCCGGGTCATGCACGGATTTTCGAAATCGAGCAGGGGGGCGTTCTTCCGGAAGACGTCGAAGGCGGCGGCCTTGAAGGCTTCGCGGTCGCCGGGGGAGAACAGATCGTAGAAGTAGAGCTTGCCGACCACGTCCTCCGGGCGGTAGCCCAGCACGTCGGCCACCTCGGGGCTGACGAACGTGCAGCGCCCGTCCGCATCCATCTCGAAGACGATCGTGCGGCTCTGCCGGGCCAGTTGGGCGAAGCGGTCTTCGCTTGCGCGGAGAGCGGCCTCGGCTTGCACGCGCTTGGAGACGTTGCGCGTGACGCCGTGCGCCTCGAGCCGGCCGGTCCGCTCGTTGCGCACGAGGCGGGCCACGACCTCGGAGGCCACGACGGATCCGTCCTTGCAGGGCTGGAGCATCTCGTAGGTGACGTAGGTCTCGGTGGTGATCTGCCCGGCCTGGAAGGCGGCGACGGATTGGCGCACGAATTGCTCGAGTTTTGCGTGCTCCTCCGGCGCCCAGGCGTCCTCGAGCGGCCGGGCGAGGATTTCCGCGGGCGTGTAGCCGCGCAGTTTCTCGACCGAGGGGCTGACGTAGGTGAAGCGCCGCGCCTCGACGTCCAGGATCCAGATCACGTCTTGCATGCCTTCCGTCAGCATGCGGTAGGTCTGCTCGCTCTCCCGCAGGGCGTCTTCGGCCCGCTGGCGGTCGGTGACGTCGCGGACGATGGCGACCAGTCGGCCGTCGGGCGCGCGCAAGTCGCCCTGGGCGGCGATGGAGATTTCGAACCAGCGCTCGCCGTCGGGCGCGGGCAGCGGATAGCGGCTGCCCCGGTGATGGCCGTGCGCCAGCGCGTCCGCGATCGCCCGGTTGACGATGCCGCGCGCCGGTTCGGGCAGCACGTCGTCCATCGTCCGGCCCAGGAACTGGTCCGGCGGCACGAAGAGCCGTTCGGGATTCGGGGCGTGGTAGTCGAGGATGCGGCCCGCGCGATCCAGCACGAACAGCAGATCGGGAAGCGCGTCGAGCGTGGCGTTCAGGCGGGCGACCGTTTCGAGCGGGGACGTCTCGTCCGGCCGGGGCGGCGGCGCACAGCCCGGAGCGGGGAGCGGCTTCGCCCCGTTTTCCCGGCCGCCTGATGTGTTCGCGCCCATGTCCGGACGGTCCGCCTTTCTGGCGCGCATTCTACCGCGCCCCGGGCGGCGCCGTCAATCCGCGCGCCGCGCGAAATCCGATTTTTACGTAGCGTGGAAAACTTTTTTCCACGCTACGTAAAAACCGGTCCCGCCGCGGATCCCGCGGGGCGGGTCAGGGAGCGGCGAAGCGGTGGACGGTCCGGGTTTCGGCCGCGACGAACCACAGCTCTCGGCCGTCCGCGGCGAGGAAGGGGCCGGTCCATTTCTTCGCTGCTTCCGCATCGGCGAAGGAGAAGACGCCGCGGAGTTCGCCGCGGATGCCGTGCACGGCCACTTGGTTGGCGTCGCGGGCGAAAATGCGCACGCCGTCGAAGACCAGCGGGGCGAAGGGGCAGCAGTCGGTATAGATGCCGTGGAAGGGAACGTCGAAGGAGGAGACGGCGTTTCCGTCGGCATCGAACACGTTGATGGATTCTCCCAGGTCTTGGCTGGAAGCCCGGATGGCGACGGAGCCGTCGGGGGCGACGGTGGCCAGGCCGGGCCGTTCCAGCCACTGGCCGTCCGAGCGGCGCGATATTTTCCGCAGCAAGCTGCCGGCGGCGTCGAACAGCAGAAGGTCGTGCATGCCCGCGATCCACACGTTCGTGCCGTTGGGCTGGAAGAAGCGCTGCTCGCCGAACAACCGGTCGGTGGGCGGCGTCGGCGACCAGCCGATCCGGGCGAAGTCGGATCCGAACTCCAGGTAATCCTTGGCGGGGAAATCCAGCGCGACGAACACATGGCCGTTTGGGGCGAAGGCGAGATGGCTGACGCGGCTGATTTCCTTCAAATCCTCCGGCGCGGGCTGGCAACGGCCCAGCGGGTTGCCGGCGGCATCGAAGACGTGGATGGCCTTGGTGCGCTCGTCGGCCACGTAGACGCGGTCGCCGGGGCCGACGACGGCCAGGCCGGGGTCGGCCAGCGCGGCGGGATCGGCGGCGGGGCCGAGGACGAGGCTGGCGCGGTCCTGGGCGTCGAGCCGCATCAGGCTTTGGCCGTCGCAGGTCCACAAGTCGCCTTGGGGCGAGCGCTTGACGCCGTCGTACACGCGGAACAAGCTGCCGTCCGCGCGGCGGGGCGACGAGGCGCGGCGGATGGTGCCGTCGCCGTTGAGGCACAGCAGCGTTTCCTTCGCGTTGAAGTCGTAGAGGAGCAAGCCGCCGTCGGCGTCGGCGGCCAGATCGGTGGGATAGTTCGGCTCGCGGTCCCAGATCTTTTTAAACTCCACCATGCGCTGGAATCGGCCGCGGTCGTCGAAAAACTGGATGGCATCGCGGGCATCGTCGAGAAGTGCGATTTCGTTGGTGCCATGGAAAACGACATCGTCGGGACTGAGAAGTTCGTCGTCTCGGTCGGAGTAGCCTCTGCGATCATCGAGTTCCCATGACAAACGTCCGGACGAATCGAAACACAGCAAACCGTCGGCCATCGTATTTCGATAGACGTATCTTGCGAGTGCGGCGAATCGCCCGTCGGGCCGTCCGCAGATCGCTTCTGCCGCAGAACAAGCCGCCGTTGCGACGGGAACGGCGCTGCCGGTTTTGAAGTCCGCGCGATAGAAAAGCGTGGTTCCTCCAATGCCGCCCGACCCGCTGCCGAACACGCAGCATGCATCTCCGATCGCGGCGGGGCCGGCTATGGGCGGGTGGGGTTTGTCGCCGATCTGCGACAGCGGCAGTTCACGCAGGATTTCGCCCCGTTGCGACAAATATAGCAGGCTTGGTTGGCCGCGCGGATCCCGGAGCGCGCAGATGTTTCCGCCGGGATCGAAATCGAAGGCCTCGACGCCGGCGAAGGCGTTGGACCCTTCGCCGCCGGCCGCGGCGAGCGAAATCTCGCCGAGTTTTTCCAGCGCAGCGGTCGCCGGCGGCGGATGGGTGTCGGCGGCCGGCGAGGTCCACTGATATGGAGCGCGGCCGGTTTCGCGGACTTGCCACTTGCCGGCCTCGGCGGATTCGACGGTATACGAGACGCGTTGGCCGTCGCGGACGTGGTAGAGATCGAAGGTGCGGCCGGGACCGACGCCGAGGACGGCGCCGTATTGCCGAACATGGTTGATGAGCGTGTCACCCCATTTTTCCTGACCGGGCATTTCATAGTCCTCGGGCAGCGACAACGCCCAGACCGGCTGGCCGGCGGCATCGACCAGGGTGAAATCGCCGCCGCGCTTGGATTTGTCGTAGCGCCACCAGTGGACGAGCACGAGCGGCGTGCCGGGGAGCGGCCGGACGGCGAGGATCCAGCGGGTCATGTCGGGATCGGGCATGCGGGTTTTCGGTTGCAGCGTCGCGCGGCGTTCGCCGCTGGCCAGGTCGTAGACCCACCATTCTTCGCCGTCGGCATATTGATTCGTGCTGTCCACCCGGACGACGAAGTTGGATTGCAGTCCGTCGAAGAACACGTCGAGCGCGAGAGGAACAGGCGGCGCATCCATGCCGCCGTGTTGGCGGGGATAGACATCTTGGGCGACGAGCGCGCCATCGGACGCGAGGACGACGACGGAGAAATCGCCGAGGCGGTCGTCGAAATCCTTGAGCGGAAAGCCATCCCATCCGTGGCTGTAGGCGCAGCCCGCCACGGCGCCGGAATCGGAAACGGCGGCGTTCCAGAGCGAGAACGGAAAGCGGTTAGTCCAGACGGTTTCGCCGTTGCGGGCCAGGCGGTAGTTCGCGGGCCCGCTGCCCATGACGTGGGACGGATCGACGAACAAGGCATATTCGCCCGAGGTGGACACATGCGAGGTGGGATGCAGGTATTCGATGCGCGCGTTGAAAGCGGTCGCGTGGCGGTTCAGCAGGCCGAGCAGGGCGGCGGCGAGAAGCAGGGCGTTTTTCATGCGGCTCCGTGGGAGGGTGGTTCCACGCCGCAAGAGTTTAGCGGAACAAGTGGGCCGGGGCAAGCGCGGGAAGGCGGCCGGACATCCGCCGGCCGCGGGAGGGCGGGTCTATTCGCGGATGACGAAAAGTTTCTCGACCGTCCAGTAGAGGCCTTTGAGGAGGTAGCCGAGGGGGCCGAGGATCTTCGCGGGGCGCTGCTGGCTGAGGTAGAGATCGAGGACGGCGTAATCGACCCGGCCCTTGAGGGCCTTGATGCGCGCTTCCATGGAATCGACGTCGCCCTGAACGCGGTTGAGTTCGGTTTCGATGGCAAGGACGTCTTTGACCTCGGTGGCTTGGTCGAGCAGCTTGCGCAGCCGGTCGCGCAGGACGATCCGGTTTTTCAGGCGCGCCTCGACGTCGACGTACTGTTCGGTGACGTCTTCGCTTTCGACGCTGCGGGATTGGACCTTGCCGAGGGCTTCCAGCGCGCCGATGGCGTTGGTGAAGGCCGAGGCCGGAATGCGCAGCTTGAGGGACGTGCCGCCGTAGCTGCTGTCGGAGCGGGATTCGAGGTAGCCGCCGTTCTGTTCCGCGAGGGCCACGGCGCGAAGGGCGGCGTTGGTGACGTTTGCCACTTCGACGGACAGCGAAGCCTTCCAGGCCAGCATGCGTTCGCGGACGGCGTCGCCGCCCGAGGCGGATTTGCTGGCGGGCGCGCGGTCGTAGAGCGCCCCGTCGGTTTCCACCATGGCGACTTCGATTTCGGACGCGGCCGCCGAGCGCATTTTCGGGGAGGCGCAGCCGGCGGCGAGGATCGCAAGGGGAAGAAGCGAGACCAAGGTGCGGGCGATCGCGTTCATGGCGGACTCCTGGGATTTCAGAGCTGGTCGAGCAGGCGGTGGATGCGGCCGGGGTCGAGGGGATTTTCCCAGTAGCCGTCGCGCTTGAAGTGCGAGCCGACGATGAAGGCGTCGGCGAGGGGCAGGTAGGTCTTGAGGTTGTCGGCGGTGAGGCCGGAGCCGACGAGGACGGGGATTTTCACCGCGGCATGGACGGCGCGGAGTTCGTCGGCCGACGCGGCCTCGCCGGTGGCGGCGCCGGTCAGGATGAGGCCGTCGGACAGGAAATACTCGGCGGCGTGCGCGGTCTGGACGATATCGACGTCGGCGGTGACGGCGTGGGCGGAGTGCTTTTTCTTGATGTCGGTGAAGACGGCGATGGACTCGGCGCCGAGGACCCTGCGGTAGCGCAGGAGGTCGCCGGCGCAGGAATCCATGTAGCCTTCGTCGGCGACGTGGCCGAAGACGAAAGCTTCGGCCCGGATGAAGTCGGCGCCGGCGGCCAGCGCGGCGGCGAGGGCCTCGCGGTTGGCGCCGGCGAGGATCTGGAGGCCGAGGGGCAGTTGCGGCTGGGCGCGCTTGACTTCGCGGGCGACGACGGCCATGGCGGTCGCGATTTCCGGTCCGGGATGCTGCACGTAGGGGACGTCGTGCATGTTCTCGACCATGAGGGCGTGGATGCCGCAGGCGCGGTAGGTCTCGGCTTCGGCGAGGGCTTGGTCGAGGATCGGCGCCATGCCGCCGGCGTGTTTCGGCGCGCCGGGCAGGGCGCGGACGTGGATCATGCCGACGATGGTTTTGGGCCGGTCGCCGAAAAGGCGGGTGAAGGCGGGCGTGCGCATGGGCCGGGGGTTAGTCCTGGGCTTCCGCCTTGGCTTTTTTCTTGGGCTTGGCGAGGGGCTTGGCTTCCCAGCCGGTGGAAACGGTGCCGTCGAGGATGCGGCGCTGGAGATCGACGATTTCCTTCTGCAGGCGCTCGGAGATCTTGTTTTCGAAATCGTGGAAGGGAGCGAGACCGACGCCGTGGTTGGCGAGGTTGCCGACGTAGCGGGTGCCTCCCCAGAACTGGTTGTCGAGCGCGGCGGAGACGACCTGATTGACGGCGCGGTCCATGCGCTTGAGGCAGGAGGTCAGGAGGACGTCCTGCTGGTCGACGAGGGTGTTGTACTGGTCGGTGTCCACGCCGATGGCCCATTTGCCGCGTTCCTTGGCGGCGGCGATGCCGCCGTTGCCGGAGATGGAGCCGACGCCGAAAACCACGTCGGCCCCGGCGTCGAGCTGCTCGAAGGCGAGCGTCTTGCCGCCCTCGAAATCGTCGAAGGCACCGACGTAGCCGCCGAGGACGCGGACTTTCTTGTTCTTGATCTTGTTGTAGTGCTCCGCGCCGTTGCGGAAGCCGACGATGAACTGGTTGACGCTGTCGACGTCCATGCCGCCGATGAAGGCGACGGCGGGGTCCTTGGGATCCTGCAGGTCGGCCCAGGCGGCGGCGAGATAGCCGGCGGGGAAGGCGCATTCGTCCGTCTGGAAGGTGAGGGCCCAGACGTTGTGGGGGATTTCCTCGGAGTCGCCGTCGACGCAGGCGAAGAGCGTGCGGGGATACTCGGCGGCGACGTTCGCGATGGCGGGCGCCATGCGGTAGCCGACGCCGAGGATGAGGCGGTAGTCGCGCTCGGCGAGGGCCGCGAGCTTGCGCGCGAAATTGAGGGGAGAGACGGGTTCGACGAACTGGACGAAGAGGGGCGCGCCGGAGTACATCAGTTCTTCGAGGCCTTCGCGGCAATTCTGGCTGAAGGAATTGTCGCTGAAGGTGCCGCCGTCGGAGAGCATGGCGACGCGCATGGGGCCGCGGGGCCGGCTGGGCAGCTGGGCGGAGGCGGAAACCGCCAGCGCGGCGGCGATTCCAAGGCAGACGAGGCGGTTTTTCATGGCGGGACGTCCTGGCGAGATCGGTTTCATGTCGTCGAGGCGGAATCATAGGCCGTCGGGGCGGCGAATGCACGGTTTTTTCGGGGGGGGCAAAAAAAATGCACAAGGGGGTTGCCAAGGGGCGGAGGGATTGGTAGGGTGCGCGCTACTTTGTGTCGAAAAGACCGAACGAAGAAGGAACGAAAAGAACGATATGCCGACGATCAATCAATTGGTAAAACAGGGCCGCAGCCCGTTGCGCGCGAAGCGCAAGTCGCCTGCGCTGCAGAAGTGCCCGCAGCGGCGGGGCGTGTGCCTGCTGGTCAAGACGATGACTCCGAAAAAGCCGAACTCGGCGTTGCGCAAGGTGGCGCGCGTGCGGCTGACGAACGGGCAGGAAGTGACCGCCTACATTCCGGGCGAAGGTCACAATCTGCAGGAGCACAGCATGGTGCTGGTGCGCGGCGGCCGCGTGAAGGATCTTCCCGGCGTGCGCTACCACGTCGTCCGCGGCACGCTCGACTGCCTCGGCATCGAGAGCCGCCGGCGCGGCCGCTCGAAGTACGGCACGAAAACCCCCAAAGCCGCCAAGTAAGACAGGTGTGAAACATGAGAAGGCGTAAAGCAGAACAACACGAATTCGCCCCGGACGCGCGCTATGGCAGCGATCTGGTGACGCATTTGGTCAACATCATCATGAGCCGCGGCAAGAAGTCCACGGCGCAGCGCACGGTCTACGGCGCGCTGGATCAGATCAAGGAACAGACCGAAGGCAAGGACCCGATCGAGGTCTTCCAGGCGGCGCTGGAAAACATCAAGCCCAAGGTGGAAGTGAAGAGCCGCCGCGTCGGCGGCGCGACCTACCAGGTGCCCGTGGAAGTGGTGCCCGCCCGCCAGACGAGCCTCGCGCTCCGCTGGGTGGTGGACTACAGCCGCGGCCGCAAGGGCGCCTCCATGCAGCGCGCGCTGGCGATCGAGATCCTCGATGCCTACAAGAACCAAGGCAACGCGGTCAAGAAACGCGACGACACCCACAAGATGGCGGCGGCCAACAAGGCCTTCGCGCATTACCGCTGGTAAATCCCGGCCCCCCGGCCGCACGAAAGGACGCCCTGCGGGGCGTCCTTTTTCTTTTCCATCGTCCCCCGCTCCCGCGCCGCCGAAACGGCTTGCGCAAACCGGAGCGGTGGAAGAAACTGCCGAGATAAAACCATGAGCTCGTTCATCCGAAAATCCGTCCAAGAACTGGAAGCCTACACGCCCGGCGAGCAGCCGAAGGTGGACGGGCTGATCAAACTCAACACCAACGAAAACCCGTATCCGCCGAGCCCGGCGGTGGCGCGGACGCTGGCGGACTTCGCGGCGGAGTCCCTGCGGCTCTATCCCGATCCGGTTTGCGCGGCGCTGCGCGCGCGCCTCGCGGCGCAGGCCGGCGTCGGCCCGGAAAACGTGTTCGTGGGCAACGGTTCCGACGAAGTGCTGCGGCTGGCGATGCGCGCGTTCACGCGGCCTGGCGGGGCGGCGGCGGCGTTCGAACCTTCGTATTCCCTCTATCCGGTCTTGGCGGCGGCGGAGGAAGTCGGCTATCGCACCGTGCCGCTTGCGGACGACTTCGGCTGGACGGAGCCCCCGGCCGATCTGGATGCCAGCCTCTTTTTCCTGGCCAACCCCAACGCGCCGACGGGCGTGTTCTATCCCTTGCCGGCCATCGAGGCGTTTTGCCGCCGTTTTCCGGGCGTCGTGCTGGTGGACGAGGCCTACGTGGACTTTTCCGGCGGGCGGAACGCCTTGGAACTGGCCAAGAAACTGCCCAACGTTCTGGTGGCGCGCACGATGTCCAAGTCGTTCTCCTTTGCCGGGTTGCGTATCGGATGGACCATCGGAAGCGCCGATCTGATCGGCGCTTTGTACAAGCTGAAGGATTCCTACAACGTGGACCGGCTGGCGCAGGCGCTGGCGCTGGCCGCGCTGGGCGATGGGCCGTGGATGGAGGCTAACGCCCGGAAGATCGTCGCCACTCGGGAGCGGACGGCCGCAGAACTGCTGAAACGCGGGTTCCGGGTGGTGCCGTCGGCATCGAATTTCCTGTTCGTGGAACCGCCGGCGGGCCGCTCGGCCGCCCGCCTGTTTGCCGACTTGCGAGAGAAAAAAATCCTGGTCCGGTATTTCCCCGGGGGGCGCACGGGCACCTACCTGCGCGTGAGCATCGGCACCGACGCCCAGATGGACGCGTTTTTCGCCGCGATTTGAGCCCGGCGAACCGCCCGATCAAACTACGAAAATCGCGAAAAGCGCGAAAGGTTGAAGGAGTGGGGATGGGATCGGAAGACCCTCGCCACCTGGCGTGGCGAGTGAATTAGGTCGGTCCAAGTTTCCATATGGAGTGCGGCGGCATGACGCCGCTTTGGGGCCGCGACATGTCGCGGCCCGGGAAAGCGCGGTCATGCCCGCGCATTCCAAAACGGCCAAGCCGCGGAACAAAGTTGTTTCGGGTCCGTTTAGTCAAGGAAACGGGGATGCGCCCGAGCATTTCCGCGAAGGCATTTTTTGGTTGCCAGAGAATTCCATTTGGAGTCTACTCTTCGTAAAAGGGCATAACGCCTTTTGTTAGCTTGGTCAGGAAGAACGCATGATGAAAAAAACAGGTGCGGGAATTTTGTCGTTTGCCCTTGGCGTTTTCATTCTGGGGGGGGGCTGGATGGGGGTAGGGGGATCGGCCTTCGCGCAAGGACCTGCTGAAATCCCGCCGGTGGCCGCCGCCGATGAAACCGCGGCGACGCCTGCGCCGGAAGCAGCTCCGGCGATTCCCGCCGCGGCGGATTATGAGTACACCTATCCGAAAAAACTGGCCGAGCTGACTGCGGCCGACGTTTCGGAATTGCGCAAGAAGCTCGAGGAAGTCGAAGCGCAGATCGACGACGCGGACATCGCGACCGCCAACGCCCAGATCCAAACGGCCCGCGATCAAGCCGCGGCCCATTCCCCGGAAGTCAAGGCGCTCCGCGCGCAGATCGCGCGCCTGCAGGAAGAGATCCGGATGGCGATCGACCGCGACGCGACGGTGATGACGGCCTCGGCCGGGGCGAATCGAACCCACATGGAATTTATGGACAGGCTGAATTTCCGGACGGGCCTGTTGCGGCTGATCGCGGAGAAGGAACGACAGAGCAAGTGGACGGAGCCCACCCCCGTCCCGGAGGAGAAAACCCCATGAGATCGATTTCAGCGCTTTTTGGAATGAACGACGACGGTCAGGGAATGGAGACGCAGGTGAAGGCAACAAGAGGGACGGCCATGCAGAAATCGGCGAAGCGGAACACGTGGGCAGCCGGAAGTTTCCTGGGACTGGCGCTGCTGGCGGCGGCGGTGTTCGCGCCGGCGGCGCAGGCGGCGTTCTGCGCGGACGATTGGACCGGCCTGGCGACCAACTACAACGAGTTCGCCGTCTTGAACGCCTGGGGCCAGATGGACACCGTCACCGGCAAGGTCGATTTCGAATCGGGCTACGGTCCGAGCGAGGACGCCGACGAAGACGGCCTGACCAATCTGCAGGAATTCAACGGCTGGAGCGCGACCGTCAATGGCCGGCTCGTCTGGTTCACGTGGAATCAGTCCGTCAGCGCCGCGACCAATTGGGTCAATTGCGGGCCGGATCCGGAAAATCCCGACACGGATTGCGACGGCATTTCCGATTTCTACGAGCAGCGCTATACCCGGACCAATCCGCAGATCGGCGATCCGGATCTGGACGGCATACCCGAACCCGGCGATACGGATGGCGATGGACTCTGGGACGCGATCGAAGTGTTCGCGGGTTTGGATCCCTGCAATTCGGGCTGGACCTTGTACGACACGAACGGCTTGCCGGCGCCCGGCGCCCAGCCGACGGGCCAGAATCCCTGGATGGATCCCGACGGCGACGGCTTGGACACGGCCGAGGAATTGCCGAGCGATGCCATCATCCAGACTTGCGCCACGAACTACAATTTCCCGACCCAATATCTGACGAACGACGCCCTCGCGGTGTGGACCTCGCCGCTGGATTACGACACCGACGACGACCGGCTGATCGATTCGTTCGAGCGGAAATTCGCCGGCAACAACAAATTCAATCCGATCGTGTCGGAGGAGGACAACGCCACCCTCGCCAAGGATGCGGATCTGGACAGCGACGGCTACGTCAATTTCCGGGAACAGTGCATGCATCCGCTGCTGGGGAACTACTGGAGTTCAATGACCCGCACGTCGCCGAAGCGGACGCCGTTCGACACCTTTGAAATTCCCCGCACCGTCATCCGCGGCATCGGCGTGCGGTATCCCAAGCGTCCGCTGGACCGCATGGACGGTCTCTACATGCCGAACTATCTGAACAAGGCCAACTTCGACGGCGCCAAGGCGGTGACCAGTTTCAACCTGAGCGATGCGTGTCCGCCGCCGGCGGGCGTGCTCTGGGGCAGCCCCATGGCCACGGATGCGGGCGCCAGCGCCAAGCAAAACTTCGTGAGCGTGCTGGCCGACGGAACGGTCGTTTGGACCGAAGTGGCGGCGGCCGAACGCTGGACCAAGCCGGATAAAACCGACTGCGACACCGACGGCATGCCCGACGGATGGGAAGGGGAGCACGGCCTGAATCCGCTGTTGAACGACAACGTGTCGGGCGTTCTCGGCGACCCCGACGACGACATGTTGGTGAACTACCAGGAATACTTCGGCCAGGACGGCTACCGCATCGATTTGGTGACGGGCACCGGCGACGAGTCGAATCCCTGGATCGCGCGGTCCGTCAACTTCGGCACCTTGAGCGCCTTTGGTCTCCGGGCGGGCCAGGTGGGCTACGGCACCCGCGGCGAGCAGGCGCCCAGCAGCTACATCCCGCCGTATTCCACGGCCTACGCTCCGGCGATCTACCCCGGATTCTTCGATGCATCGTTGACGGTGGTGGCGACCAACACCGTCTATTTCTTCGACACGAACACCATGACCGGATCCGACATCGACGTGGTGGTGACCAACTGGTCCCCCGTGATCGGCGTGCCGGCGTTCCCGGACCTGAACGACATGCTGGAACTGTATGCGAACTACGACGTGCTCTACGGCAATTTCGACATGGCGGTGAACGCCGCGCTGCCGACCAACGGCGCCGGCGCCTTCCAGCCGTTCGCCACCTCGATGGCGGGCTTCTACTATCTGGAACGGGTGGGGGCCGAAGACGGACGCTACACTCCGGGAATCGATGCCCTCTGGCAGGTCATCCATACTCCCGGCGTGTTCACGCCGACCGTCCCGGCCGAGCCCGGGCCTCCGCCGGTTGATGAGGTGCCTGGCGACATCATCCTGTCGGATCCGGACGGCATCCTGCTGGCCGCCGTCACGCCGATCCCCGACCTCGCGGCCGGCGAAGATCCCGCGCCTTCGATCCTCGACAACGTCCCGTTGAAGTACCCCATGCCGGGCAACGACACGGACGACGACGGGTGGCCGGATGCCTTGGAAATCCAGATGGACGTCCGGAAAGGCCGCCAGCCCACCAGCCCCGTGCAATCGCACAATCCGATGGCGCCGCGCGCCGCCCGGGTCGTGAGCGATGACGGCATGACCGTGACCAGCGGTTCCCTCCGGCAGTATTTCGCGCCGAACTTCACGGTCGAGGCGTGGGTTTACGTCGAGCCGGAAACCGGGGCCAATTCCTTCGACGGCACGTTCATCCAAGGCAACGTCGAAGTGCCGGACTGGGGCTACAAGGCGCGGACGTTCGACCTCGGCGTGAAATCCATCAATGGATTCGATTCGGTGCCCTACATCGAGATGGAAACGCTGGGCGGGAAGGTCTATCGGGCCTCGGCCGCGCGCTCCCTGCCGCTGGGCCAATGGGTCCATCTGGCGGGCGTGTTCGGGCGCGACCAGAATTCGCTGACGCTCTACGTGAACGGCCTGATCGAACAGGCCTTGCAGGTGGTGGAAGAAGGCGCGTGCTCCTTGGCCGCGACCCATACCCACAACGGTTCGCTGATCTTCGGCAAAACCACCACCAACAGCCTGAACAGCTTCTCGAACCGGCTGTGGATCGACGAAATCCGCATCTGGGGCGTGCCGCGCACGTCCGAGGAAATCGCGGACAACCGCGCCACGCTGATCGACCCGGTGCAGATGACCGACCCGGCCACGATGCTCTATGAAGAGGAAAATCCGCTGCTGGGCTATTTCAGCTTCGACGACGGCGGCGACACCGCCGAAGATTTGGTCCGGCGCGCGAAGTGCAGCCTCCTCGGCAATCTCTTCCCCTACGACCTGACCGTCCCCGGGAATCTCGACCACGAGTATCTCTATCACGACCAATACTATGCCATCAACGCCGACTCGATCGGCGGCGCCTTCCAGTTCGACGCCAACAACCCCGCGCCCGTGCGCGGCGCGCTGGACAGCGTCCGCGGCGAATTCGACACCGACAGCGACGGCTTGCCGGACAGCTGGGAAATCGTGCACCAGCTCAATCCCTTCACGCCCTACACGCCGGACCACAACGACATTTCGGCCCGCTACGATCCGGCCTGGGGCGAGATGAGCCCCATCATCGTCGAGCGGACCGGGTTCGTCTACCGGACGTCGATGGATGCGGGGATCACCTGGCACGAAACAAACGCGCCGCAGGTGGCCGTCATCAACGGGCCCGAAATCATCATCACGCCGTGCCCCAAATGCATCATCGCGTACACCCTTAAAGATGCGGATGGTGCGGTGGAAGAATCGAACATGTCGTGGACGCTGAAAGTCGGCCAGGTCACCTACATCCAGGACGGCCAGCGCTGGTACGTGACGGACGAAGGCCTGCCGGTCAAGCAAGTGACCTACGGCGGCGGCAGCAACATCAACTGGATCGTCGACACGCTGCGGGATCCGGACGGCGACGGGCTGAACAACCAGTACGAATACTGGAGCCAGACGAACCCGAACCGTTCGGACACGGATGAAGACGGCCGAATGGACGGCGAGGAAGACTTCGACGGCGACGGCTTGGCCAACCGGCTCGAAGCCACCATCGGTTGCCGCCCCGACCTGCGCGACACCGACGACGACGGCGAGACGGACTCCGTGGAGAAATCCAACCGCACGTCGCCCATCGATTCCGTCAGCCCGCCGAAGAGCATGGCGTTGTATCTGGACGGCAACCCCGGCTCGTATCTGTATGCGGCCGACCGGTACGCCTTCCGGCTGCGGAACTGGACGGTGGAAGCGAAGGTCCTGCCTTCGGACCTGAACTCCTTGGCCGACGGGCAAGGGGCCTCGATCGTCCGCCGCTCGGTGCAGGACGCCACGAACGACATGATGGCGGCCAACTTCGATCTGCGCGTGGTCAAGGCCGGCACCAACCTGGTGCCCGAGGTGCGCTATATCTACGTGGATGAATCCGAAGCCGGCCAGATCGTTTCCGTGCGGGGCAATCCCGCCAACCGGAGCCATCGCCTGACGGTGGCCGCGACCAACGATCCCTATCCGTCGGATGGCTTGATCCACCTGGCGGCGTCCTACGACGATGAAATCGCCGAACTGCGCCTCTACATCAACGGCGCCTTGGCCGGCAGCAAGAAGTTCCCGGAACTGAGCCGGCCCTTGCAGAGCGGCAAAGGCTCGCGGTCGTTCGTGCGCATCGGCGAAGGCTTCAAGGGCTTCGTGGACGACGTCCGGCTGTGGTCCGTGACGCGCTCCGAAAGCGACGTCTACAACGACATCAACAGCTCGTCCCTGACCGCGACCGGCCTGGTGGCGCGCTATGCGCTGAACGACGGCGGCTGGCCGGCGATGTTGGTCCGGGGCAAAGTGATGGCCGCCAATCTTTCGGCGCCGCCGGCGGTGCCGAACGCGGGCGACCGCTACCTAGTGGCGGCGGGCGCTTCCGGCGATTGGGTCGGCAAGACCGATCGCATCGCTGAATTCACGGGTGCGACCTGGGACTTCACGGAGCCCGCGGCGGGCATGCGGATCCTGAACGCCGCCACCGGCGACGTGCTGGAATGGGACGGCTCGGCCTGGGCGGCCCCGGCGGACCCCGTCATCATCCGCGGCGTGGATTTCGTGGGCGCGCCGCCGATCGTGAACGACCGGATGGACGGCGTCTGCTGGCTGGACGGCGGAAACGTCGTCACGATCGACAGCGGCATGCAATTTACCAGCCCCGCTCCGGCGCAGGTGTTCTGCGAAGGCGCGGACGTCGGCGCGGTGTCGGCCGCCTCGGGCGATTTCGCCTGGTGGAACAGCAGGGCGGAATACTATCGGTACGACGGCGGCGCCTGGCTGCGCTGGGGCCCGGCGATCCAATGGCTGGCGCCGGTGCGCCTGAAGGCGGACGGCGTCCGCGCGGACGAAGCCGACCTGCTGGACGACCTCGGCGCCCGGGTGATCGGCGAGCGCTTCGTCGTGGAAGCTGAAGCCGCGATCTACACGGCGATGTCCGAAGACGGTGCGCTCGCGGAGAACTACTCCGTGGAGCCGATGAACGTGAACGACCGCATCTTGCTGCTGGCGCCGGACCAGGCCGTGAAGGTCTGGGACGGAACGGCCCTGGTGACGCTGGCGGTGGCCTCCGACCCGATCGGCGATCTGTACGTCTGGGTCCGGAACGAAGGCATCGCCTACAAGAGCGGCGGCCCGGTCGGTTCGCGCATCTGGTCGCGCTGGAGCCTGATTCCCTCCTGCGAGGATTCCACGGTGGAAGAGGACTGGAACGCGCAGTGGAGCCATGCGGCGCAGCGGTCCGGCTTCGGCTCCTTCCGCATGCTGGAAGGCGTGTTGCTGACGGGCAAAGACACCGACGGCGACGGCCTGCCGGACGACTGGGAAATCGCCTACGGCCTCGATCCGAACGATCCCACCGGACTCAATGGCCGCGAAGGCGACCCCGACGGCGACGGCCTGAGCAACTACAACGAATATCTGCTGGGCTACGATCCGCAGGATTCCGACACCAACGACAACGGCATCAACGACGGCGAAGAGGACTTCGACGGCGACGGCCTGCCGAACTGGTACGAACAGAACATCACCGGTTCCCGCCTCGATCTGAAGGATACGGACGACGACGGCTTGACCGACTACGACGAAGCGATCGGCAAGGGCGCCGCCAAGCGCATCTCCAGCCCGATTTGGTCGCTCGATCCGCCGGTCCGCCGTTCGATGAATTTCCTGGGCAACGGCCGCTTGACCGTGGAAGCGCAGGCGCGCCACCACCTGAAATCCTGGACGGTGATGGGCTGGATCAAGCCCTCCGAATCCCTCGCGGGCGACAGCATCATCGTCCGCCGGACGGTGCAATCCTCCAACCTGCAGTTCGACGGCGGCGACCTCGTCAACTACGAACTGGGCCTGCACGAAGTGGGGCCGGGCTTCTTCGCCCCCTACGTGCGCCACGTCGGCGTGACGACGTCGGGCGACGGCCTGGCGACGAACGTGCCGGTCGAATCGCTGGTCAGCAGCGTCAACGACACCAACAGCGTGAACGAGACCTCGGGCGGCCACCAGGCGGCCGGACTCATCGTGGCGGATGAATGGACGCACGTCGCGGGCACCTATGATTCCGAAGCGCATACGATGAGCCTGTTCATCAACGGCGAGCTGTCGGTCTATCGCAACGACGTGTTCCCGCCCAGCGGCATGAGCCTCGGCACCGACAAGAAGGTGCTCGGCGACCTGACCATCGGCGGCGGCCGGAAGGAAGCCAACCTCGTCGAACTGCCCTTCGCGGGCTGGATGGACGACGTCAAGGTGCTGGATGGCGCGGCCAGCCAGGACCAGATCCAATACGAGGCGTCCAAGCAGATCTCCACGACGCTCCAGACGATCAACCTGGCGGTGGATCCCGAAGTCCGCCAGCTCCCGATCGCCGAGGCGCTGCAATACGAGCACACCAACAACTTCGTGCTGGTGCGCTTCAAGGCCGGCTCGACCGATTCGACCGTCGCGGGCGTCGCGTCGACCCTGGGCCTGAACGTGGCGCATTCGTTCAAGATCGCGCCGATCCACCGGATGCAACTGGCGGCGGGCGACGACCTCGCCGCGAAGTTGAAAGAATTGCGCGCGGATCCGAACGTGCTCTATGCCGAGCCGGATTACGTGGTGCGCGCCGACCGCACGCCGAACGATCCGATGTTCATCCGCCAGTGGGGGCTCCAGAACGCCTCCCTGCCTTCGGCCGACATCGGCGCGGTCGAAGCCTGGAACCAGGCGACGGGCAGCCGGGACGTCATCGTCGCGGTGATCGACACCGGCGTGGACTACACCCATCCGGATCTGGCCGACAACATGTGGGTCAACGCGGGCGAAATTCCGGACAACAATCTCGACGACGACGGCAACGGCTACGTCGATGACGTCCACGGCTGGGACTTCAGCACCTACGACGCCCTGCTGGGCCTGCCGGCCAACGACCCGATGGACTACAACGGCCACGGCACGCACGTGGCGGGCATCATCGGCGCCGTCGGCAACAACAACCAGGGCGTGGCCGGCGTGAACTGGAAAGTCAAGATCATGCCGATCAGCTTCCTGGGCTACTTCGGCATGGGCTTCACGTCCGACGCCATCCTGGCCTTGGAATACGCCTGGCAGAACGGCGCGCGCCTGAGCAACAACAGCTGGGGCGGCGGCGCCTACAGCCAGGCGCTGCACGACGCCATCCAGATGGCCGGCGCGAAGGGCCATCTGTTCGTGGCCGCGGCGGGCAATTCGGGCACGGACAACGACCTGATTCCGCATTATCCCAGCAGCTACGACATCCCCTACGTCGTGGCCGTCGCGGCGTCGGACATGAGCGACCAGCTGGCGGACTTCAGCTGCTACGGCGCGGCATCGGTGGACTTGGCCGCGCCGGGCGCGGGCATTCTCAGCACATGGCCGGGCAGCCAGTACGTCAGCCTCGACGGCACCTCGATGGCGACGCCGTTCGTGTCGGGCGCGGCGGCGCTGCTGCTGAGCCAGGACACCATGCTGGATCCGCTCGGCGTCAAGCGGGTGCTGTTGCAGTCCGTCGATGCGCTGGATTCCCTGGCCGACAAGGTCGTCAGCGGCGGCCGCCTGAACCTGGCCAAGGTCGTGGGCGGCAGCCCCGTCCTGAACTTCCGGTTCGACGACGGCGGCGCCTGGGCCGAAGACTTCACCGTGGCGACGGATTGGAACAGCGCGCTGAACGGCTTCAGCAAGCCGTGGTTCCATGCCGCCGTGCGCGACAACGCCCTCTTCTCGACGAACACCTTCGTGCCGATCTTCGAAGACTCGGACACCGACGGCATGCCGGATTGGTGGGAAGAGGCCATGGGCCTCGATCCGCTGTCGGCCTCGGGCTTGAACGGCGCCGAAGGCGATCCGGACGGCGACGGCCTGACGAACTTCTATGAATTCCTGGCCGGAACGAATCCGTACGATTCCGACACGAACCACGACGCCATCACCGACTTCAACGCCGATTCCGACGGCGACGGCCTGAGCAACGGCCAGGAGCAGCAGGCCGGCACTTTGCCGGGTTCGGAATGGCTGGGCGACCGGGTGGATCCGGCCGATACGGACGACGACGGCGAGAAGGACGCCGCCGAAATCGCGGCGGGAACCGATCCCCTGAAGGCGACGTCTCCCGACCGCGCCCGCGCGATGCGGTTCAGCGGCAGCGGCCAGCTCGTGATTCCGACCGAGCATGCCGCCGATGCGAGCTTGCCGTGGACGGTCGAGGCTTGGGTCAAGCCGGTGGGCACGGGCACGAGCGGTCTCGTGATCCGCCGCGCCGAAAAGATCCAGGAGAACGGCCAGCCGTGGGTCGACTATGAACTGGGATTGGCCTCGGCCATTCCATACGTTTCCTACGCCTTCCGCGCGGAAGACGGCTACGTCGTCGTGCGCCTGAATGCGCCCGCCAGCCTGCCGATGAACGAATGGTCGCATCTGGCCGCCGTGCGCGATCCCGGCACGATGCAGACCCGCCTGTTCGTGAACGGCAAGTGCGTGGCCACGGAAGCGGATGCCCGCTTGCCCGCCACCTCCTTGCGCGGCGTCTTCGAGACCACCATCGGCACCGGCTGGATCGGCGAAATCGATGCCGTCCGCGTCTGGAGCTACGCCCGCACCGGCGTGGAGGTCCAGAACGCCCGCGGCGTCTTGCTGCCGGAAGCCAACCTCGCCGGCACCGCCGACAAGAACCGCGCGCCCAAGCGCATCTTCAACTTCGACGACGGCGGCCAGACCGCGGAGAACGGGTTCTACCTGAACGACTGGATGGCCGATTGGCAGAACGCCGCCGTGCTTGAAGGCGACGCCGCCCTCGTGTCGGCGGCCTGGCCGCCGGTGGATCTGGATTCGGACGACGACGCCTCGACGGACGTGGCCGAGCGCTCCGGCAATACCCTCGTGCTGCGTTCCGAGTCGCCCTACGTGCCGCGCGCGCTGAAGTTCGGCGGCCTCGGCAGCGTGCTGGCGACCGAAGACGTCGACGGGCTGGAAACGATGGTGTACGCCGTCAGCAACTGGACCGTCGAAGCCTGGGTCAAGCCCACGGCGAAGCCCACGATGACGACTCCGCTGGTCCGGCGCGCCACGCGGGACGGCGCGCTCGCCACCTTCGAGCTGCGGCTGGACACCAACCTGACGGTGTATGCGGGCTTCAACCGCGAGGACGACGGCCATTCCATCTATTACGTCCACAGCGGCGCCAAGAAGCTGCCGACGAACCAATGGACCCATCTGGCGGCGACCTATTCGGCGGACGACAACCGCCTGATCCTCTACGTCAACGGCGTCGAACAGATCCGCGGCACGGACGTCTCGGCCCGGCCCGTGGTCGATCGCACCGGCCGCTTGCAGCTGGGCGGCTTCGGCTTCATGGGCGAACTGAAGGAAGTCCGCGTCTGGAACAAGGCGCGCTCCGCCGAAAACGTCTACGCCAACTTCGGCAAGACGCTTCTGTTCTCCGTGGCCGCGCTGGAAAACAGCTTCCGCGCCACCGGGGCGACCGGCAACCAGAGCTATCTGGGCCGCGTGACGGAAGCGATCGAGGATGGGTTCAACTACGACTACACGTCGATCGGGGCCATCGGCGACGAATACCGCATCCTCAACTACGTCCAGGGACGCCTGACCCAGAAGTTCACCCTGGAAACGTGGATCCGCATGCAGCCGGGCGCGGCGGGCGGCCGCGCGGTGACGCGCCAGGTCGATCTGATGCTGGTGGATCAGGGCTCCGATTGGCGCGTCAACGAAGCCATCGTGATCGAGCCCAACGGCGCGCCGGCGGTGGAGTGGAACGGGCAGGTGAATATTGCCACGCCCATCTACGAGGAAGAGGAAATCCCGAATCCCGACACGTCCAAGACCAATACCATCAAGCGCAAGGTGCTCAACCGGCTGGAGTACGCCACGACCGTGGTGCCCCGCAAGCTGATCTCGGAAGTGGATATCCGCGACGGCCAATGGCACCATCTGGCCGCCGTGGGCGACAGCCAGCGCATCCGCCTCTACGTGGATGGCCAGCTCGAGACCGAAGCGCTGAGCTACTACGAGTTCAAGGCCCGCCCGAAACCGGACTTCGAAACCCTCTATTGGCAATATCCCAACATCGGTTCGGCCCTGCGCATCAGCGACGGCACCCTCCAGGCCGATCTGGACGAGGTGATGTTCTGGAACGAAGACCGGTCCGAAGAGGAAATCCGGGACCACATGAACTACGGCCTGACCACCGAGGAAATCAAGAGCTGGCGCAAGCCGATCGAGCCGATTCCGGAAAACGCCATCGACGACTATGCGGTCCGGCAAAAGGACATGGGCAACGCCTATCCGCGGGTGGATCTGGTGTCCTACATGTTCTTCGACGGCACGCCGCCGCTGCCGCAAGTGATGGATGCCGCCAACGAGCCGCTGCCGTACCGCATCCTGCCGGACGTGAACGGCGATGAAATCCTGCGCAATTCGCGCCCGCCGGTCTTCGTGGACCGCCTGCGCGCGCTCAAGGACGACCTCGTCGGCTACTTCGCCGCGGACGACGGCGGCGAGTCGGCCGAGAACTTCATGAAGCGCAACGATCTCGGCTACGCCGGCCTGCTGCAGGGCGACGCCCGGTTCGTGGCGGCCCCCGTCACGGTGGGCGACAGCGACCGCGACGGCCTGCCGGATTGGTGGGAAGAGGCCAACGACCTCGACGCCGGCGATCCCGACGGCGCCAACGGCGCCTATGGCGACGCGGACGGCGACGGCTTGACCAACATCGCCGAGTATCTCGCCGGCACCGATCCCAACAACTGGGACACCTCCGGCAACGGCATCAGCGACTACAACTCCAGCGCCGGCGGGCTGACCTTCGGCGAGTTCTACATGGACGGCGACCAGATCCCGGATGCGTGGGAACTGCTCTACGGCGACGTCTTGAGCCCGCTGGTCAACGATGCCAACACCGATCCGGACGGCGACGGGTGGAACAACCTCGCCGAATACCTGGGGAGCGGATTCGAATATGTTACATCGAGCACGAGTGTGGATACCAACGCCGGATCGACAAACTATGTGCGTTGGTTCACGGCCGTAAACACCACGAAACCGAACGATGCCCAATCGTTTCCGACTCCGGCCATTACCTTCATCTTCACAGGTGATTGTACGCCTTCTCCTGACGCGACCCTCGTCGTCCAGGCGTTTTCTGATTCCATGATGAGAAGGCCCGATGCGCTTCACAGCGTTTCAAATCGTTTTGTGAATGGCCTTACCGAGACGGTAAAACTGTGGAACGGCGGTACTTCGTCGGGGATCGGCGACGGCCACGTGCGCCAAGGGAAAAACATCTTCATGGCGTTCATCGATGCCAATAAAGATGGCAAGTGGAACGCCGGCGAATGGATGGGCTACAGCGAGAACGGCACGGAGAACATCCAGTGGGGTTCCGCGACCGTCCGCATCGCCCTGACCGACAAGCCGACCGGCTACATCCGCTTCTCGTGGGAGCAGCAGATGGACGCGATCGCCGCCGGCCTGTCCCAGGTGAACGGGACGACCTACATCGTCACCATCAATTCCGTGGGCACGGGCCTAAACATCTATTCGGCGACCCGCAGCCTGGAATCCATGGAACGGCCCTACATCACGGAAATGGATCTGAAGCAAGCCGGCGTGGCGCCTATGCAGAGCAGCTACCGGTGGTACATCGGGGCCGGGAACGGAGCCGTGTTCGCCTCGGGCACCAACTTCATCGATTACGCGACCACCTTGACTGCGCCGACGATTTTGACGCCGTCGAACACCTTTGTCCATGCGCAGAATCGGTTGCGGATGACGCTGCCCGACGATGCGACGCAGGTGGCCATCCGGATCCTGCGCGGCACGAACCTTTGGTTGAGCACCACCGTGCCCGCGCCGTACGTGAACAATGCCGGCGTGGCGGAAATGGATCTGCCGTGGCTGGCGGGATGGGGCACGTTCACCAACGGCAACTACTTCCTTCAGGTTGGCGCGATCAATCCGCGCTTCTCCGCCGGCGTGTTCTCGGGCTCGAATGCGGCGCCCTTCTCCGTGAATCTGCAGGAGTCTCCGGTGGGCGCCGGCACGATCAAGGGTACCATGGGCTACTTCGGGACCAATGCCGGTTACTGGGTGGTCGAGGCCTTTGAAGGCGCCGGGTTCGACCAGAAGCCCGTGGCCCGGACGCGGGCGGTCTCGGCCGGCTCCTACACCATGCGGCCCTACACGTTGCTGGGCCTGCGGGCGGGCACCTATTACGTGCGCAGCTATCTGGACAACAACGGCAACTCCGTCCTGGACGAGGGCGAGGCCTGGGGCTTCACGAAGGGCACCGTCTCCAGCGTCAGCCTCCTTCGAAAGGGTTCCGCCGCGAAGACGCCGGGCGATTCCCAGTCGCCTTATGCGGTGGAATACTCCGTCCGCGCGATCGACGTCGATGCGCAAGGCGCCGCGACCGGAATGGATCTGATGTCCTACGATTCGCTGGCTTACCGGAAGGCCGAAATGCACAGCGACAACGACGGATTGACGGATGAAGCCGAACTGGCGCTGGGCACCAGCCCCGTCCGTTGGGACACCGACTTCGACGGGCTGAGCGACTACGCGGAAGTCATTGCCGGAACCGATCCGCTCGATGCCGATTCCGACGGCGACGGCATGCCGGATGGGTGGGAAGTCGCCAACAACCTGAATCCGAAGTGGGCCAACGACGCCGCGCTGGATTCCGACGGCGACGGCCTGTCCAACCTGCGGGAGTCCCAGAAGGGCACCCTGCCGCGCTTGGCCGACACGGATGGCGACGGCATGAACGACGGGTACGAGGTGACCCACGACCTCGATCCGCTGTCCGCCGCGGATGCCGCGCTGGATGCGGACGGCGACGGCCTGACCAACCTGCAGGAACGCCAGCTCAACACCGATCCCAACCGCAGCGATACCGACGGCGACGGCTTGAGCGACGGCGACGAAGTGAGCCTGCACCGGACCAATCCGCGCGCCCTCGATTCCGACGGCGATGGGTTCGGCGACGGCGAGGAAGTCGCCTTGGGCACGTACCCGGCCGATGCGGGCGACCATCCCACCGGCAAGACCGCCACGTCCCAGTTCGTCCGGATTGCGGCGGCGAAGGGGACCGCCACGGTCGTCTACGTGGTGACGGACCTGACCGGTTCCCCGGTGGACGTGATCATCCAGCAGAACGACAACCTGCCGACGCAAGCGGCGTGGACGACGGTCGTGACGCGGGCGATCTCCGCGGCGGGCGTCTATACCAACGTCATCGCGGATCCCGACATGGATGGGCGGTTCAACCTGCGGATCCGGACCCGGTAAAGATCCGGACGTCCCGGCGGGCCTGCCGAAGCCGGCAGGCTCCGCCGAATGGCGTTGACGCGGCGCCTTCATAAAGTTTAGAGTCGAAAAATTAGGGCATCTAGCAAGGAGATCGGACAGGATGAAACGGTTTGCTTTGATCGGCATTTGTGCGGCGGCGCTGGCGGCCGGTATTACGGGCTGCGAATGGAATACGGGCGACGATGCCACGAGCTGGAGCTCGGCCTATAACTGGGTCAATTTCAGCGGCACCTATCGCGGCGTGACGGGCGGCCTGCTGGTCACCGACTACACCAGCACGCCTTCGACTCCGGGCGTCACGAACTCGTTCCCGGTCTACGGCGAAGGCCAAGGCAGCTTCGCGGCCAACCAAACCACCTTCTCGGGTTCCGTGGACCACGGCAACGTCGTGCCGGGCTCCGTGATCATCACGCTGTACAATGCCGCGGGCGGAATCATCCGCAGTTTCGCGGACAACGGCAGCGGCGTCCTCGGCACCGGCCAAGGCAACATCCAATACGTCTCCGGCGCGTGGAATCTCGATCTGGCCACGGAATTTCCCACCGTGCCGGGTTATGTCCGTGCCAATTATTCCTATACCGTTTCCAATTCCGGTTCGGCCGGCAGCGGCGCGGAGTCGGGCGCCACGCGCGTCAGCATCTATTCCTTCACCGCCAACCACAACGGCCAGCATCTGACCCTCGTCGACAACAACGGCGCCACGTTCTCCGGCAAGATCAGCCAGATCCGCTCGACGTCCGGCGCGGAAAACACCGACATCGGCCAAGTGGCCGGCGACGAGCAGTCCCAGCGGGCCAAGATCACCTATTACGAGAGCGAATTGCCGGCGGACGGCGATTCGATCATCGCCAACTTCGAATGCTCCGGCACCAGCGCGGCCTACATCCCGGTCAAGATCGTGGGCACCTTGGAAGGCACGGTCGCCGCCGGCATCTTCACCGGCCGCACGATGAACGGCACCTGGATCGAAGTGGGCGGCAAGACCGGCGACATCAACGCGACGACCGATCCCGTCGTGATCGTGACCTCGGACACGACGACGGATACCACCGCGACCGATACGACGGCCACGGATTAATCGTTTGTCCGGTCGTTCGGCGCCGCGGAAGTCTTCCGCGGCGCTTTTTTTGCCGTTTGAATCTTTGGGGCCCCCGCCGACCTCGTCGGGGGGAGCCGGAACGCGGGCATCTTGCCCGCCCGATCGGACCGAAAAATCGGGCTAAGGTTCCACGAAGGTGATGCCGGGGTTGTTGCGGTCGCTGTTCTCGGAGGTCCGCAGGGCGGGGTGCCGGCGCAGGAAGTCGCGCCCCTCGGGCAGGGCGCGGGCATAGCGGTCGCCGGGAAGATAGCTGCGGATGCGGCCTTGTTCGAGTTGGCCCTGCAGCCATTGCCGCGCGGCGGCGCGGATCTTGCCGCCGCCGCCGGTGGCGGAGCCCCAGCCGTGGATGACGCGCACGACGCGCACGCCCTCGGCGCGTGCGCGGTCGAGCTGCGTTTCGAGGCGGCGCAGGGCTTCTGCGACCGTCGGCAGGCCGGCTTCGACGTCGAGGTCGCGCACCGGCGGGCCGGCGGCGCGGCCGGAAGGATCGGGGCGCTGCGCGGTTTCGCAGAACGGGCAGACGGCGGAGCCGGGCGCAATGGGTTCGCCGCAGACGTCGCAGGTCTTCATGGGGCTGTCTGCGGCTGGAGCGCGAGGCGGCGCAGCGTGCGCAGCTGGAGGGACACGAGGGGCACGGAGATCAGGAAGGTCAGGGAATCCGAGGCGGGGGCGGCCGCATAGAGGCCCGGCAGGCCCCAGAATCTCGGAAAGATCAGCAGAAAGGGAATGAACAGCAGGATCTGCCGGGACAGGGCGATGAGCGTGGCCTGCACGGGCTTGCCGATGGCTTGGAAGAATTGGCCGCCCATGATCGGGAACCCGATGATCGGGAAGGCGAGGGTAAAGATGCGCAAGGCGCGCACGCCGAGGGGGATCAGGTCCGAATCGGCGGCGACGAACAGGCGCAGGATGGGGACGGGGAAGAGCTGGCTGACGCTCCAGCCCACGACCATCAGGACCGTGGCGGACAGGGCGGAAATCCAGAACAGGTGCCGGACGCGGTCGTACTTGCGCGCGCCGTAGTTGTAGCCCATCAGCGGCTGGGCGCCCTGCGAGAGGCCGAAAACGGGCATGAAGATGATGCTCATGTAGGCCGTGAGGATGCCCATGACCGCGATGGCGTCGTCCCCGCCGTATCGGCCTAGGCCGCGGTTGAGGATCACGTTGAGCAAGCTGTTGGCGAAATTCATCGCGAAGGGCGCGAACCCGATGGCCAGCAGCGGCCAGACGACGTGGCGCAGGTCGAGGCGCAGGTGGCGGCGGCGGAGGCGGGTGCCGGCCCCCGGCAGCAGGAAATAGCCGAAACACCAGGCGAAGGAGAGGCCTTGCGAGATCACGGTGGCCCAGGCGGCGCCGGCCATGCCCCAGCGGAACACGAAGATGAACAGCGGATCGAGGATCGTGTTGACGACCGCGCCGATCAGCATGGCCACCATCGAAATATGCGGATGTCCGTCCGACCGGATGAAATGCGACAAGCCGTGGCCGGTGGTGCTGAGGGCGATGCCGAAGAGAATGACGCGGGCGTAGGAGCGGGCATAGGGCAGGAGTTCCTTGCCGGCGCCCACGAGGCGCAGCAGGGGGTCGAGGTAGACCAAGGCGACGAGCGACGCCGCCAGCGGGACGAAGAACAGCAGTCCGAAGGCGTTTCCGAGGATCCGCTCGGCCTCTTCCCGCCGGCCTTCGCCCATGCGGATGGAAAAAAGCGTGTTGGCGCCCACGCCGACCAGGATCGAGAACGAAACCATGGCCATCATCAGCGGGAAGCTGATGGTGACGCCCGCGATGCCCTGCGGGCCGATGCCGTAGCCGATGAACATGCGGTCCACGATGTTGTAGAGCGCGTTGACGAGCATCCCGACGATGGCCGGGATGGAAAACCGCAGCAGCAACCGGCCGACGCGGTCGGTTCCGATCGAATCGGTGGCATTCGCTGGGGCGGGCGGGGGTTCGGATGTGCGTTCCATGTCCAAGGCGATCCAGAAATTGGAGGCCATCCTACGCCCCGGGCGCCGGAAGGGCGAGCGGGGATTTCATGGCGGCCGGGCTCGATTTTTGGCTGTTTTCCCGCATGAAACAGGGTAGGATGCGTCCGTAATGACCGATTTCCAGACAGCGCACCAATTGTGGGCCCCTTGGCGCATGGAGTTCATCCGCGGGCCGAAGGAAGAGGGCTGCTTCCTGTGCCGGATCGCTCGCGACGGCCCGGCGAAGGACGCCGAGAATCTCGTGGTTTGCCACCGCAAGACGGGCTTGCTGCTCTTGAACCGTTATCCCTACAACGGCGGCCATCTGATGGCGGCGCCCCTGCGCCACGTGGGGACGCTGGGGGCCCTGGCCGCCGACGAGATGCGGGAACTGATGGAATTGACCTGCCTGGCGCAGCGCTTGCTGGAGAAGGTGATGCATCCCGACGGATTCAACGTCGGCCTCAACCAAGGTTCGGCGGCGGGGGCGGGCCTGAAAGACCATCTGCACATGCACGTCGTGCCCCGGTGGGAAGGCGATACGAACTTCATGCCGGTGCTGGGCCGCGTGCGGGTGATGCCGCAGGCGCTCGACGAGGTGCATGCGGCGCTGGCGGCGGAACTGGCCCGGGAAGGAGCCGGGGCGTAGGCCGCGAAATCGCCATGGCGGAACGCACCATCCATTTCGACAACGCCCGCGAGGCGCAGGACGTGACCGGCCCGCGCGAGGAGTACCTGCCCGCGCTGGAGCAGGCGTTCGGCGTCTCGGCGGTCTCGCGCGACCTCTGGCTGAAGCTCGAAGGCGAACCCGCGCAGATGGCGGCGGCGGGCGCGTTCGTGGAGGGGCTGTTGCGGGCGCGGAACGCGGGCATGCTGCTGACCCGGCACGCGGTGGATTATGCGCGGCAGGCCTATGCGGAGGGCCGCGGCGCGGATTTGGAGCAATTGACCGGCATGCGGGTCGACGTCGCGCCCGGCCGCGCGCCGGTGTTTCCGCGCACGTTCGGCCAGGCGGCGTTCCTCGCCGCCATCCGCACGAGCGAACTGACGTTCGGCCTTGGCCCGGCCGGCACCGGCAAAACCTGGCTGGCGATGGCGATGGCCGTTTCGGCGCTGCTGAAGAACGAGGTTTCGCGCATCATCCTGACCCGGCCCGCCGTGGAAGCGGGCGAGGCGCTCGGGTTCCTGCCGGGCGATCTTCAGCAAAAAATCCTGCCGTATCTGCGGCCCCTGTACGACGCCCTGCACGAGATGATGCCGGCCGAGGACATGCCCGGCCTGGTCGAGCGCGGCGTGATCGAGGTCGCCCCGCTGGCCTACATGCGCGGCCGCACGCTGAACCGCGCCTTCGTCATCCTCGACGAGGCGCAGAACTCGACGCGCGAGCAGATGCTGATGTTCCTGACCCGGCTGGGCTTCGGCTCCAAGGCGGTGGTAAACGGCGATCTGACCCAGGTGGATCTGCCCGCCCACAAGATGCCGGGCCTGCTGGAAGCGGAATTTCTGCTGCGCAACGTGGCGGGCGTCGGCGTCGTGCGCCTGACGGGCGCGGACGTGGTCCGGCATCCGCTGGTGCAGCGGATCATCGAGGCCTACAAGGGCCGTGAAAAGGGCATCGGCAATGGGGGGGGCGGCTGATGGCCTTCCCGTTCGGCAAGAAAACGAAAGGCGGTTGGGGCGTGCGGATCGTTCCCCCGCCGCGCCAGGGCCGCGGCTGGCCGATCGCGGGAAACCTGGGCCTGCTGCTGGCGCTGTGGCTGGCCGGCGTGGCGTCCATCCATCTGGGCGGTCCGCAGGGCTACGCCGGCTTGGCGGATGGCCAGCGCGCGCCGGCCACGGTCGTCGCCGCCGTCGATTTCGACTGCATCAACGTGGCCGCGACGGAATTGCTCCGCCGGCAAGCCGCCGAAACCGTCGTGCCGGTTTTTACCATCCAGATGGGGCCCCTGCAGGCCGGATGGCGGGCCTTGGAAAAACTGGCGGACCGCGCCATCGCCCTCCGGCGCGAACTGGACGCGGCCGCGCCCAAGGGCGCCTCGGCGGCGCCCGGCGCCGGCGCCGCCGCGACGAAGACGCTGGAATCGGGATTGGCGGTCGCCGCCGATCTGCTGGGGCTTTCGGTCTCGGGCGACACGCTCGCGAATTTGTTTCCGCCCGGCAAGGAAATGGACGTGCTGGCCGCGCTGAAAGACAGCCTGTCCGGCGTCTGGATGAACGGCATCTTGTCGGAGGCGGATCGGGAGAGCGGGTTCCAGGGATTGTCGCAAAGCACGACCATCGACATTTTCCAGCCGTCGGATGACGCCGGGGAACGCGCCGTCCGCACCGTCCATCTGGAGAACCTGCCTTCGGTGGAGGCCGCGCTGGCGGCGTATCGGGAGGAAGCGAAAAAACGCCTGGCGAAGCTGGGCATCGAGGCGACCGACAAGGCGATCGAGGATATGGTCCGTCCGTCGCTCCGCCCCAATCTGGACTACGACGAGCGCACGACGCAGGAGCGCCGCGCGGCGATCCAGCGGATCATCGAACCGGTCGAAATGACGGTGCGGGAAGGCACGACGCTCATGGAGGAGGGCACCACGGTCGTCCCGCAGACGGTGGAGATGATCGACGCCTACAACCGCCGGGTGGCGGAGATGGAATCTCCCCGCGATCAGCGGATGAAACGGCTCGGAGACGCCGCCTTGATGTGGATCGTGCTGGTGATGTGCGCGGGTTGGCTGAAGGGCACCCAGCCCGGCGTCTATGCGAACGTCCGCCGCAAACTGCTGCTGGTGCTGCTGGGTCTGCTGGCCATCGTTCTTGCGAGCCTGTACCGCTATGTTTCGGTCAATCTGAACTGGATTCCCCCGTGGCTGGTTCCCTTCGCCATTCCCCTCGCGCTGCCGGCCATGCTGGCGGTCTTGATCCTGGGGGCGCCGTCCGCCTTGGCGGTCGGACTCTGGAGCGCCTTGTCGTCGGCCCTGATCTTCGGCCGCAGCTTCGAGTTGCTGTTGCTGGGCCTGGGCGGTTCGGTGCTGGCGGTGGCGTTGCTGCGGAACGTGCGCAAGCGGTCGCAGGTCGTGCGCGCCGGCGTGGCCGTGGGCCTGTTCGAGGGCGCGCTGGCGCTGGCGCTGGCGGCGCTGGCCCAGCAGACGACGGCCACCTGGCTGACGCAAGTGGGCACCGGCCTGGCCGGCGCGTTCTTTTCGGCGATTCTGGCCTTGCTGCTGCTGCCGTTCCTGGAATGGCTGTTCCAGCACACGACCGGCATTTCGCTGCTCGAACTGACCGACATGAGCCACCCCCTGCTGCAGCGGCTGGCGCTCGAGGCGCCCGGCACCTACCACCACAGCCTGATGGCGGGGGCGATCGGCCAGGCCGCCGCCAACCGCATCGGCGCGGATGGCCTGCTCGTGCTGGTCTGCGCCTATTTCCACGACGTCGGCAAGCTCGCCAAACCGGAGTTCTTCTCCGAAAACCAGCGCGGCGGGGAAAATCCGCACGACAGCCTGGCGCCGAGCATGAGCGCGCTGGTGATCCAGTCGCACGTGAAGGAAGGCTTCACGCTGGCCAAGCGCTACAAGCTGCCGCGGCCCGTCTGCGACGGCATCCGCACGCACCACGGCACCACGCTGACTTCCTACTTCTACCAGGTCGCCCGCCGCGCGCTGAAGGATGCCGGCCTGGCCGAGGATGCCGGCCTCGAAAGCAGCTACCGCTACGACGGCCCCAAGCCCTGGACGCGCGAACAAGCCATCCTGATGCTGGCCGACACCGTCGAGGCCGCCTCCCGCTCGCTGGAAAAGGCCGCGCCCAACCGCATCGCCGAGATGGTCGAGACGTTGATGCGCGACAAGCTGCTCGACGGGCAGCTCGACCACTGCCCGCTCACGCTCGCGGATCTCCACGAGATCCGGAGCGCATTCGTGTTCGCGCTGACGAACATCCTGCATGGAAGGAATCCCTATCCCCGTGAAAATCCATCTGCTCAACCGGCAGCGGGCGCTGCGGGTCTGTCCGGCGGCGTTCCGGCGGCTGATCCGGACGCTGGCGGCGCAAGCGTTTCCCGCTGAGGCGCCCGCCCCCTTCGGCGAGCTGTCGGTCACGCTGACGGACGACGCCGCGATGCCCGCCTACAAGGCGGGCTGCTTCGGCATGCGCGTGCAGACCGACGTGGTGGCGCAGTCCTATGAAGCCGTTCCCGGCGTCTGCGCGGCGACGGCGGAGCTGATCCTGAACGCCGAGCGCGCCCGAGCCGAAGGCCGGACCCGCGCCGGCGGCCCCGCGCGCGAACTCGCGCTCTATCTCGCGCACGGCCTCGACCACCTGGCCGGTGCCGACGACGATACGCCCGCGCGCCGCCGCGCCATGCGCCGCCGCGAAACCGCGTGGCTGGCCGCCGCGCCGGCCGCTGTCCGGGGGATCCTGGCAAAATGATCCTCAAGGACGAGGCCATTGCGCTGCGGATGCATCCGTTCGGCAACACGTCGCGCATCGTCGTGTGGCTGTCGAAAACGCACGGCAAGCTGGCGACGCTGGTGAAGGGCAGCCAGCGGGATCGCAGCGGATTCCTGGGCCAGTACGACCTGTTCTATACCTGCGAAATCCTGTTCTATGCGCGCGAACAGCGCAACCTGCACGTCCTGAAGGAGTGCGCCCCGCTGGACGCGCGCGCGGCGTTCCGGTCGGATTGGCGCGCCTGCGCGGCGGCCTCCTACGCCGCGGGGGCGCTGGACCGCGCGCTGCCGTTCGGCCCCGCGCCGGCGGGCTTGCATCGCTTGCTGGCGGATACGCTGGACCGGCTGGCCGTCCGCACGCCGGGACCGGCCTTCCTGCCGCGCTTCGAACTGCTGCTGTTGCAGGAACTCGGCCTCGCGCCGGCGTGGGATGCCTGCGCGAAGTGCCGCGCGGATCTGCGCGGCGGCGCGGCGGCGCGCCTCGATGTGGCGCATGGCGCGCTCTGGTGCGAAGCCTGCGCCGCGGACCGGGGCCTGGCCGTTTCCGCCGCCGCGCTCGCCGCCATCCGGCAAATGCGCGGAGACATCCTGCCGGCTTCGCTGCCCGAACGCACGTTCCGAGAAGTGCGCGCGCTCATGGGCGGCCTGCTCGAGCACCAGGCCGACTTTTCGTCCCGCGCGCGCGACCTTGCTTTCCAGGTGCTGGCCGCCGGCTGAGGGGATTCCGCGGATCGTGCGGGTTGCAATTTCCCGGTGTTGGACTACAGTCGGTGCCGCATGAAACGGAACCTCGTTCTGTTCACCCTGTTCTGCATGTCCGGCTGGCCGGAGAAGGGCTTCGCGCAGTCGGGCCGTCCGGGCCTGGGGTCCATTCCGTATGCGGACGCGGCGGGGACCGGGGTGACGTTCCGGGTCTGGGCGCCCGGGGCGGCGAGCGTGAGCGTGGCCGGCTCGTTCAACGGCTGGAACACGGCGGCGAATCCGCTGGTCTTGGAAAGCGCAACGGCGGGAACGTGGTCGGCGGACGTGGCGGCGGCGCGGACGAATGCCAGCTACAAGTACGTGGTGAACGGTTCGCTGTGGCGGAGCGATCCGCGCAGCCGGATCATCCAGGCGGGGGACAACAACAACGCGGTGGTCGTCGCGACCAACGCGTTCAATTGGAATGGCGATTCGGCAAGCATCACGAACGTGCGGGATCTGGTGATCTACGAGGCGCACGTGGGAACCTTCCCGGGGGCGGCGGGGACGTTCGCGGCGTTCACGAACCGCCTGGACGAGCTGGCGGCGCTGGGGGCGACGGCGATCGAGCTGATGCCGATCAATGAATTTCCGAGCGCGACGAGCTGGGGCTACAACCCGGCGTATCCCTTCGCGGTGGAGCGGAACTACGGGACGCCGGACGACCTGCGCCGGTTGGTGCAGAGCGGCCACCGGCAGGGGCTGGTGTTCCTGCTGGACGTGGTGCACAACCATTGGGACGGCGATTCCTCGCTGTGGGAAATCGACGGGACGACGCCGGGGCCGTATTTCTTCGGGAACGATCCATACACCTACACCGCGTGGGGGCCGCGGCCCGACTATGGGCGCGCGGAGGTGCGGGAGTACATCAACGACACCTTCCGGACGTGGCTGGACGAATACCACGTCAGCGGCTTCCGCTGGGACGCGCCGAAGCACATCATCTATACCACCAACGACGTCTTCATCCCCGACGGCTTGGCGATGGCGACCAACGCGCTGCGCATGATGGCGACGGAGTATTCCGGCGTCTGGAACATCGCGGAAGACACCAAGGAGATCGGCGGCTTCGACCGCCACTGGGATCTGACGTTCGCGTCGGAACTCAAGGGCGTGCTGACGCAGGGTCCGGACGCAAACCGCGACATGGCGACGGTGGCGCGCAACGTGGCGGGGATGCCGGGACGGATCATCTTCACCGAGTCGCACGACACGACGGGCGACCTGAACGGCGGCGCGCGCCTGCCGACGGCGATCCAAGGCACCGCGCCGGAAGGCTACTATGCGCGCAAGCGGTCGCAACTGGGCATGGCGCTGGTGATGACCTCGCCCGGGACTCCGATGGTCTGGCAGGGCCAGGAAGTGCTGGAGACCAACCAATTCAGCGACACCCGGCCGATGGATTGGACCCGCACGAACAGCCAGGCCGGGAATTGGCGGCTCTACCGCGACCTGATCCGCCTGCGGCGCAATCTGGACGGCGTTTCGGCGGGGCTGCTGGGCGATTCCGCCAGCGTCTACCAGGTGGATAACGTGAACAAGCTGATCGCCTACAGCCGCTGGGACAGCGTCCAGACGGGAGCCGCGACGGTGGTCGTGGCGAATTTCGCGAACGCCGTGCGCAGCAATTTGACCGTGCAGTTTCCGGCGCCGGGCACCTGGTATGCGCTGTTCAACGGCGATTCGACCGACTACGCCGCCGACTATGGCGGCGTCGGGAGTCTCGCGGTCGCGGCGTCGGGAGAGCCCGCGACGGGGGCGCTGACGATCGGCCCCTACAGCGCGCTGATCTTCTCGCAGATCCCGCGCACGGGCATGGTGTTGCGCGAAGCGCTGGCGACGGACCGGCCGGCGGGCAACGGCGATGGCGTGCTGGACCCGGGCGAAACGATCCGCGAGCAGCTCGTTCTGTGGAACAAGTCTTCGCTGGCCGCGACGGGTCTGGTCGCGACGCTTGTTTCCCTGTCGGCGGGCGTGGCCGTCGAGCAAGGCGTTTCGGCCTACGATCCGCTGGCGGCGGACGGGACGGGGACGAACCTCGCGGATTTCGCCTATCGCCTCGATCCGGACTTGGCCTGCGGCACCGTGCTGCAGTTCCGGGTGGAGACGGCTTTCAACGGCCAGACGTTGACCAACGTCTTCGACCGGGTCGTCGGTCGCTTCGTCGGCCAGCCGCCGACGACCAACGCGTTCGGCATCGACGCGCCCACGCCGATCCTGGACAACGCCACGACCTATTCCGATCTGACGATCGCCGAGACGGGCGAGCCGGTGATCGAGGACGTCGACGTGCGGATCCGGATCGACCATACCTACGACCGGGATCTGGTGCTGGCGCTGCGGCATCCGGACGGATCGGAAGTGCTGCTGGTGAACCGGCGCGGCCGCAACGAGAACGACTTCGGGACGGGCGCATGCGGATCCGCCGCGTACACCGTGCTGGACCAGTCCGCGCTCCTCTCCATCACCAACGGCACCGCGCCGTTCGCGGGGACCTACCGGCCGGAAAGCTCCCTGGATGCGTTCATCGGCAAGCCGCTGAACGGCACTTGGCGCCTGCGCATGTCGGACGTCGTCGATTCGGACGCAGGCACGAACCTGTGCTGGAGCCTCCAGGCCGTTTTCGAGCAGCAAAGCTGCGAATGCGCCGTCTTCAGCAACCGCCCGCCGACGGCCCGCGCCACCAACCTCTGGGTGTTCGGCCCCACGAATTTTGCGCTGGCGGGCGACGACGAGGATGGCCAGCCGCTGATCTTCGAGCTGCGCCACGCGCCCGCCCACGGCATCTTCGCGCTGCGGTCGGCCACCAACGGCGAATCGACCTATGCGCCGGTGCATGGGTTCGTCGGCACGGACGCCGTCGATTTCGCCGTGTCGGACGGCTTGGCTACCAGCGCCGCCGCCACGGCGACCTTCGTCGTGCCGCCGCCGGCCGACGTCAACTCCAACGGCCTGCCGGACGACTGGGAAATGCGCTATTGGACGAATTTGGTTTCGGCTCTGCCGGACGGAGACGACGACGTCGATGGAGTGCCCAACCGCGCCGAATACGGGGCGAATACCGATCCGCGGGACGGCCGGTCGGCGTTGCGGCTGCTTCCGCTCGATCTCGGGGCGGCAATGACCCTGCGGTGGCCCTCCGTCGGCGGAACCCGCTACCGCGTGGAAGTCGATGCGGATTCCCAGCTGGAGTCGTTCCGGCCGCTGGACCGGCCGCTGGAGCAAGAAATCGATCCGGCCGCCTATGGAACGCCATCGGTCCAGACGTACGTCGACGGCGAGCTTTCGCCGACGAATCGTTCGCGCATCTTCCGGATCCGCGTGCTGAACGAATAGTTTTGGGATTGCCACCGGCGGCGGAAATCCTTTTGATGGCGGGATGAAATCCATTCAGCCGCAAGCGGGTTCGACGGGGCGCACGGGGCGGGCGCAAGGCATGCTTCTCTTGGCGCTGTTCGCGGTGGCGGCGTTGCTGGTGTTCCATGCGCTGTGGGCGCCGGGAGCGGTGCTGATGAGCAGCGACGACAACGTGGGGCTGTTGCGCAACAGCCAGCGGATGCTGGAGGCGTCGGCGGTGCATCCGTGGATGGGGGAAACGCTGTGGGGCATGTCCACGATGAGCATGGTGCGGCCGGGCTACTTCCTGCTGAAGGCCGTTCCGGCGGCGGTCTTCATGAACCTCTACCACGGCCTGTGCCTGGCGCTCGCGGCTTGGTTGCTGGCGCTGTATTTGCGGGACAAGGGGCTGCGGACGGCCGCGTGCGCGTTCGGCGGGCTGGTGGCGTTCTGGGTGGGGACGAACCTCACGCTGACCTACGCGGGGCACGTGGGCAAGTACGGGACGATGGTGTTTTTGGCGCTGGCGGTTTTCGCGCTCGGGCGGTGGGGGAAAACGGGGCGCGCGGCGTGGGGCGTGGCGGCGGGCGCAGCGGCGGGCGCGATGTTCTTGGAACAAGCGGACGTGGCGCTGTTCTGCGCGCTGCTGCTGGTTCCCTTGGGCTTGTTCGAAGCGTCGCGCGCGGCGGGGGGCTGGACGCTCGCGGCGCTGGCGCGGAAATCGTGGGGCGCCTTGCTCGTGGCGGCGCTGCTGGCGGGCGGGGCTTCGCTGGCGGCGAAGGGATCGGGCGTGGAAGACGTGCCCGGAGGCGAGGACGCGGCGGCGAAATGGTCGTACCTCACGCAATGGAGCCAGCCGCCCGGCGAGAGCCTGGACTTCATCGCGCCGGGCTGGACCGGCTGGCGCAGCGGCGACGAAAAAGGCCCGTACTGGGGCCGGATGGGCCGGAGCGATGGCTACGAACAGACGCGCCAGGGCTTCATGAACTTCAAGCTGGAAAACGTCTACGTGGGCGCGATCCCCCTGCTGTTCGCGGTGCTGGGGCTGGCGACGGCGTTCGGGCGGCGGCGGGAAGAGGAGTCGCCGTCGGCCGCGATTTTCGTCTGGGGCGGACTCTGCCTCGTGGCGCTGCTGCTGGCGTTCGGGAAGTTCTTCCCGCTATACAAGCCGCTGAGCCTGCTGCCGGGATTTTCGAGCATCCGCAATCCGAACAAATTCATCCATTTCTTCCAGATGGCCTGGGGGGTGGCGGCGGCGTTCGGGCTGGACGCGGCGCTGCGGATGGAGGCGCGCGCGCTGCGGAAATGGATATGGGGCGCCGGCATCGCGGCCGGCGTTTTTCTGCTGTCGGGATTCGCGCTGTGGACCGATCTGGGCGCGGGCGCGGAGCGGCTGGCGTCGGCGGGCTGGGGCCAACTGGGCCGGGCCATCCAGTGGAACAAGGCGTTTTCGGTGACCTACGCGGGCCTCGCGCTCGCGGTCGGCGCGGGCATCCTGTGGCTGCTGTCGCGGGGAGTTTTCCACAGTGTGGAAAAACCTTTTCCACAGCGTGGAAAAAGCGGCGGAATTTTTCCACCGCGTGGAAAAATGTTTTCCACGGTGTGGAAAAATTCGAGCGTGGCGTGGCTTCCGGCGCTCGTCGTCGTGTTCGACGCGACGGTGATTTTGGCGCCGCACTATATCCAGACGATGCCGAAAGGCTACGTGGCGGAGAACGATCTGGTGCGCTATTTGAAGCGCGAGGTCGGGCACAACCGGACGGCGATGGCCACGAAGGACGGCTTCTATAATTTCTGGCTGACCTATCTGTTTCCTTACCAGGGGATTCCGACGATCGAAGTGACGCAGCTGCCGCGCCCGCCGGCGGACTACGTGGCGTTCTGGAATGCGGTGCAGGATCCGGTGCGGATGTGGAAGCTCGCGGCGGTAAGCCACGTGTTGGCGCATGGTCCGGTCGCGGCGCAACTCTTGGCAAATCCGGCTTGGGCGGCTCAGATGGAACTGGCGTGGGCTTATCAGCCGATGGACGACGGCCGGGGCGGGGTAGCCGTGCGCAGCGTGCCGGTGAACGCGAGCGCGCCGGAGGTGGTGCTGAAGATGAAGAAGATTCCGCCGCGCATCGCCGCCGTTTCCTCCTGGCGCGTGGCGGAGGACGCCGACGCGCTGAAAACGCTGGGCGATCCAGCGTTCGAGCCGTATGCATCGGTGCTGCTGGCGCCGGGGAGCGACGTGGGTGCGCCGCCGTCGGTGGATCCGGGCCCGCCGGCGGAAGTCGAGATCGCGAAGGCGATTCCAGGGCGCTACGAGTTCACGGTGAAAAACCACGGGCCGGTCGTGCTGCGCGTGGCGGAGAAGTTTGATCCGAACTGGACGGCGACGGTGGACGGAAAATCCGTGCCGGTGCTGCGGGTCGATTTCCTGTTCCAGGGCCTCGCGCTGGAGGAAGCCGGCACGCACGTGATCGCCATGCGGTATGCGCCGTCGTCCCTGCCGATCGCGCTGCAATGGATCGGAATCGCGGCCGGACTGGGGGCGGCCGTCGTGTTGGCGTGGCCCCGGCGCCGGAAAGCGGCGGCGGCGTGAACGGCGGAGGCGAAAGCGTTCCGGCGCTGTCGGTGGTGATCCCGACGATGGGCCGGGACACCCTGATCCGCACGCTGGAATCGCTGGCGGCGGCGGAGGGCTTCGCGCAGATCGAGGTGATCGTGGCGGGCCGGGTGGCGGCTGCGGACGTGGCGGCGCGGCTCGGGGATTTCTGCGCGCGGCATGCGAACGCCCGCCACTTGGACATCCAGTTCGAGACGGGCGATTCGAGCCGCAAGAAAAACGAGGGCGCGGCGGCGGCGCGCGCGCCGCTGGTCGCGTTTCTGGACGACGACGTGGTGGTGGCGCCGGATTGGCCGAAGCGCATCGCGGAACCGTTCGCGGACGCGAAGGTCGGGTTGGCGAGCGGCCCGAGCCTGGTGCCGGACGACATCAACCGCATCGGCCGGCTGGCCGGTTTGGCGCTGTCGTCGCGCGCGGCGGGCTACGTGGCGGAGCGATATCGGCGGAATCGGGACGCCGTCTATGCCGTCGATTGGGACCGGATCATCGGCTGCAATGCGGCATATCGGCAGGAGGCGTTCGCGCAAATGGGCGGGTTTCCGGCGGACTTCTATCCGGGCGAGGAGATGATCGCCGCGTTCCGGACGGAGCGGGCGGGCTGGAAGCTGGTGTTTATCCCGGCGGCCTGGGTGAAGCACTATCCGCGCCAGTCGCTGGTGCGGTTCTGGCGGCAGATGTGGAGCTACGGGGCCACGCGCATCCGGCTGCTGCGGGGGGGGGTGTCGTTCAATCCGTTGCCGTTGGTTCCCGGATTGTGGGTCGCGGGAACGGCCCTGCTGGCCGCGCTGGCGCCGTTTTTCGGATGGGCGTCCGCGCTGTTGGCGGTCGACGTGGGGCTCTATGCCCTTCTGGCGCTGGGCGTGGCCGCGGAAACGGTTGCACGGACCCGGCGGGGGAGCGATGGGTGGCTGGTGGCCATGATTCCCTGGATGCATCTGGCCTACGGGCTGGCGGAATGGAAGGAGTTCTTCCGGCCGGGAGCGGATTTCAGCGAGAAGAAGGGGTGAAGAGGTCGCCTCGCTCCTGGTTTTCGGGCGGGAGGGTTGTTTGAATCCCGTCAATTTTTGATCGACGGCCTCCGGGGGTTTTGAGACAGTCGAATCCGTTGCAGTCCGCATGTGCGGCTTTGGGTTCAACATCAAGGACAGGTGCAGGATATGGCCAAGGATAAAGTGGTAGAACAGGACAAGCAACTCGGCTCCGCGCCCGCCGCCGCCGCCGCGGCGGAAGTGGTCGAAGAGGTGGTGGGATTGACGAGCTCGCGTCCGACCACCGACGCGAACGTCTGGATCCAGGTCATCGGGTCGGTGATCTGCACCATCCTTTTGTGCTCGGGTTTCCATTTTCTGAACAAGACCCAGGACGTCGCCATCCTGAAGTACATCAACGGGCTGGTCAACCAACGCGGGCCCATCCAATGGCTCGAACTGCTCAGCTTTTTCGTCATCGTGTTTTTCGTCTTCCAGAAAAACAAGATCCTCAAGAAGCAGATCCTGCACATCGCCGACGACACGGCGCAGCTCCACGGCGTCAACATGGAAAGCGAAGAAGAGCTCCAGGGGCTCCGCAAGCGCATCCAGGAAACCGGCGGCGACAAGAAGAGCATCCTGCTGAGCCGCCTGGACCGGGCGCTGGGCTTGTGGGTGGCCACCAAGGATCTGGGCCGCGTCTCGGGCTGGATCGGCGCGGAAGCGTCGCGCGACAACGCCATGTCGGACATGACCTTCACGATCGCGCGCCTGATGATGTGGGTGATTCCGATCTTGGGCTTCATCGGCACGGTGCAGGGACTGGGCGCGGCCGTCGGCGGATTCGCCGACTTCCTGTCGGGTTCCGCGGAACTGTCGGCCATCAAGGGCGCCATCGCGCAGGTGACGATCAGCTTGGGCGTCGCGTTCGACACCACGTTCTTGGCGCTGATGCTGGTGACGTTCGTGCAGTTCCCGCTGACCTCGCTCATGCGCCGCGAAGGCTCGTTCATGGCGGAGGTCGACATCTATCTGGACGAACATTTCGTCCGCCGCCTGCCCTCGGCCGAGCAGCAGACGATCATGATCGAAAACCTCGAGGATTCGATCGAAGCCGCGTTCCGGCGCTACATTCCCGATCCGGACCGCTATGAAGAAGTCTTCATGGTGTCGATCGAGAAGGCCGGCGACGAACTGAAGAAGCAATTCGACGAGCTGACCCAACGGTACGTGGACGTGCGCAAGCTGGCCACCGACGACGAAGTCAAGGCCTTGGCCGCGGCGATGGAGCACGCGCATACGCGGGCGGCGGAGATGGCCGATCGGTACGCGAGCGCCGCCCGGGAAATCCAAAGCACGCTGGGCGAAAGCCTCCAGAAAGCGGCCGGCGCGGCGGGAATCGTCGAGCAGCAGATCGCGACGATCGTCGAACTGGGCGCGAAGATCCAGGAGCTGTTGAAGGTCGAACAGGCGCTGGAGCGCGCCATGGCGGGCATCGCCGGGGCGGAGGAATTCCAGAAGTCCTTCACGCAGCTGCGCGAGCATTTGACGACCACCGACGATTTTTGCCGCCGCCTGAGCAAGCCGCGGGTGATTACCCTGCACGAGGAAGTCGTTTCCTAGCGGAGGCGAGCGGAGGCCCCGGCCATGCGGAACGGTTTCCGATTTCGGCTGTTTCCGGTGCTGTGTGCGGCGACCCTCGCTTGGGCCGCCGGCGCGCGGGGGCAGGCCATGTCCATCCGGTCGCTGGCCGAAGGATTGCAGGAGCCGACCGGCGCGGCGGTCCATCCCGCCACGGGCGACGTCTACGTGTCGGAAAAGGCGAGCGGCCGGATCCTCGTGCTGAAAAACGGCAAGCCGGAATCGGCGCTGGCCCCGGACTGGACGGTCTCGGAGGTCTTGCCCCGCTGGGCCATTTCGCAGCAGATGCCGATGGAAAAGTGGATGGAGGCCGCCCTCCAAAAGCCCGGGGCGATTTCGATTTCCACGAACGGGAAGCTGTTCGTGGCGGAGCAGATTCCCAACGGCCGCATCCTGGAATTCTCGGCGAACGAACAGGGGCAGTTCGCCGTCGCCAAGTGCGTGCCGGTGCCGTGGCTGGACCAGGAGTTCCAGTGGCGCGATCTGTATGTCGATCCCGGCGGGCGCCTGTATGTCGTCGGCGCGGACGAAGTGGGGTCGGACTTCATGAAATTCGGTTCCGCCCTCATGCGGGAGCCGGACGGCAACTGGTGGGTGATCGACTTCGGCCCCTTCGCGAACTTCGGCGCGTTCGCGATTTCCGAGCGGCAAGACGTGATGTTGCTGGGCGACCGCAACAAAGGGGCGTTGTCGTGGTGGGAAGTGGATCGCCACATGATGCTGGGCGGCGCGCCGGAGGCGTCGGGCCGCTCGGAACTGTCCAGCCTGGCCCTCTATCCGGACGGAACCTTCATCCTCGGATTGCAGGACGCGCCCGGCAAGGCGAGCCTGATGCGGATGGAGCCCTTCACCGGCCAGCAGAAAATGCTGACGGAAGAGCTGAAGTCCGTCGGCGCCATCGCGATGGACCGGAAAAACGCCCGCTATCTGGTGACGGATCCCGCGGCGGGGCGCCTGCTGGAATGCACGCCCAATCCGGCGATGAAATTCAACGAGACGGTCATGCGGCAGATCGTCCGGTCCGCCGAGGGCATGATGGGCATGCCGTCGGAAGCGCCGGCCTTCCTGAACAATTTCTTCGACCGCCTGCAGGATGCCGCCAAGGAAATCCTGCCGGAAGATTCGACGCATTCGGTGGAATTCAACCTCAGCGACATCGCCGGCAAGATGCCCATCGTGGCCGGCCGGGTGCGGGCGGCCGTCGAGGTGGAAGGCGCGGAAGCCGATCCCATCGAGGAGGTGGAATTCTTCCTGCTGTTTCCCAGCAAGGTGGTGCTGACGGAAACGGCGGTCAGCCCCAGCCTGAGTTTCTTCTCCGCCAAGCGCAAGAGCGGCAAGATCGAGCAGACCAAGCCGATTTTCGAGGGCGACGTGGGCGTGTACCGCCTGTCCGGCACCAATATTTCCAAGGTCGCTTCGGCGCCGGGCGGATTGCACATCCCGGTGGTGGTTTGCGGGATCGAACAGGCCGATGGCGGCGTCTACGTGAACCTGTCCTTCCTCGGGGCCGGCATCTATGGGGACTACTATCTCACCCTGTTCCAGGGCCCGCGCGAGCAGAAAGCCAAGCTGGTGGTCAAATCGACGGGCACGGAAAGCGGCAGCGTCACCTACGATGCTTCCTTCATGGAAGAAGCCACCATCGAAGGCATGGACGGCGACAAGATCACGAAGGAGCAGTTCAGCAACCTGCTGATTTCCGGATTCGGCGGCGCCGGGGGCGGCGCCAACCGCTCCGTCGGCTGGCTCAAGCTCGGCCAGTTCCCCGCGAGCATGACGGTGGCGTTCGGCGATTCGTCGGGCGACGCCACGCTGACGGGCGCCCAGACCGGCCTGAAGGAAATCGTCGATAAGAAGCGCGTGGAAATGAGCTTGGACTCGACGGCCGACATCGAGGAATTTTCGCCGAACGGCGCCGCGCCGGCCGTCGGCGGCGCCCCCGCCGCCGCAGAGCCCGCGCCTGAATCGCCGGCGCCCGCCGCGCCGACGGCCCCGGAGGAACCCTAGCCATGGGTAAGATGGCCGATTTTGATTCCTCCGGATTCCAGAACATCGTGCTGATGCTGATCGGCGTGCTGATGATGATGCTGGTCAGCAACGTGCTGACCATCATCAGCAATCCGGAGAACATCAAGATCGGCGCCTTGGTGACGGGCTCCGTCTACGGCGAGGACGAGGAAAAAGACACCTTCATTCCCCCCAAGTTCCAGAACATGAAGCAGGATCCCATCTACGTGGACGTGGAGCCCACCCGCTTGATTATCCATCCGGAACAACGGGTCATCGAAGCGCGGGACCTGGTCTTCGAGGGCAACGATTTCGAGCAGTTCCTGGACGACGTGGAGCGCGTGAAGTCCGTCCGCTACATCGTCCTGCTGCTGCGCCCCGGCAGCGCCACGTTCCAGCGCAAGCTGCGCCAGGTCATCCGCGACCGCGGCATCGACGTGGGCTTCGAGCCGTGGGATACCGGCCGGGAAATCATGGTGCTCGGCGCGCCGCCCCCGGCGGTCGCCCCGCCACCTGCCGCCGCCGAACCCGCTCCCGGCGGAGAAGCGGCCCCGGCGGCCACCGCCGAACCCAGCGCCGGGGAAGGGACGTAGGCCATGGCATCCGGACCCGCAATGGATTTGAGCTCGTTCACGGACCTGATGACCTGCATCTTGGGCGTGCTGGTCTTGATCATTTTGCTGACGGGCATCGACGCGTCGCAGATCACGGTGCTGGTCGCCACGCCCAAGGAAATGCAGGGCGACGACAAGAGCCCCGTGTTTTTCGAATGCCGCAAGAACCAGCTGTTCCATATTTCGGTCGAGGAATTGAAGGCCGCCTGCGACGCCAAGACCCAAGAGCTGCAAGAGCGGGTGGCGGGCGACGAAACCGAGTTCCTGAAGCAGGCCGCCCAGACCATGCTGGAATTGAATGGCCAGAAACTGGACTACACCTACGCGCTGATGGGCAAATACGTCCTGATGCCGATCCCCGACGCCGAAGGCTACGCCTTCGAAAGCCAGTCGAAAGAAACCGCCGACAAGTGGTATGGCTCGCGGCTGGCGAACATCGATCCGGCGACCCAGTTCATCTGCTTCCTCGTGCGGCCGGACAGCTACCGGGTTTTCCAGCGCGCCCGCAACATGGCCTGGATCCGGAACATCAACGTCGCCTGCGAGCTGCAGGACGAGAAAAACCCCATCATGATCGGCCCCGGCGGCGAACGCATGTTCATGCAGTAGGCCGACCCGCTCCGGTTCCCGCCATGTCCTCCTTCGTCTGCCAACGCTGCGGCGCCTGCTGCCGCTGGCCGGGCTCGGTGCTGCTGGAGGACGCCGACGTCGCCGCGGCGGCCGCCGCGCTGGGGCTCGCCGAGGGGGAGTTCATCGAACGGCACGCGGCCCTCGCGCGGAACCGCGCGCAGCTGACGCTGAAAGAACAGCCCGGCGGCGCCTGCGAATTCCTCGCCGCCGACGGCCGCTGCCGCATCTACGCCGCGCGGCCGAAGCAGTGCCGCGATTTTCCGCGCGCCTGGCGGGTCGACGGCTGCCCCGGCCTCGAACCCGGGTGAGGGGAATCGCGCTGGCCCGCCGCAGCCTGGGCGAAGGCGGGGCGCGCAGGTTTTTCCACGGCACGTAAAAACATGGCCGGATTTTTACGTAGCACGTAAAAACTTTGCGCGGAAATTACGTAGCACGTAAAAACTTCGGGGGATTTTTACGTAGCGTGGAAAACTTTTTTCCACGCTACGTAAAACCACCTGCGCCAGGGCTTCGGAGGGCAAGCGAGTTCCCGCGCCGGGGCCGGAAGATCAGCCGGCGGCTTTGGAATCGTTCCACTCGTCGTCGGCGTCGTCGCCGCTCTTGACCTCGACGCGCTGCCCGCGGTTGAGGAGCCAGCGGAGGGCGCCGAAGGCCAGGCCCGGGATCACCAGCCCGACCATCATGAGGTGGACGAAGCTGAAGTGGTAGGTCATGTTCGGCTGGCCGCGGTAGAGGTTCCAGAAGATCAGCAGGCAGCTGGTCCACACGGTCAGGAAGTTGGGCAGGCCGTCGCCGGAGTGCATCCAGTGCAGGCCGGGGGTGCGCAGCTTGGTGAGCGGGTAGAAGATGTTGGAGCCCATGTGGCCGAGCTGGTCTTCGACGACGTGCACGCCGTAGCAGGCGGCGATGGTGACGAAGCTCTGCCAGGCGGGCGTCCAGCCGGCCGCCAGCCAGACGCCGGCGCCGACCAGCGCGCCGAGCATGGCGCCGACGGTCAGCGAGTGCGACCACTCGCGGTGCCACGGCAGGAACTCGAGGTCGAGATCGCCGTTGTCCATGGGCTTGAGGCCGATGGTGGGGCCGTCGAAGATGTCCACCTTCATGCCGGCGTCGTAGGTCTGGATCACCTTGGCCTTGAGCTTGGCGCGGGCGATGGTGGGATAGCGCTTTTCGGTGCCTTCGACCGGCACCTGGCCGGTGTTGACCACGGGGCCGAACTTGACGAGGACTTCCATCTTTTCGTTGTCGATCTTGACGGAATACTGCTGCCAGAAGTCGGCGCCGAGGCGGATGGAGACGAGCTTGACGCGGACGTAGCGCTTCTCGTCCACGGCCAGGGCGACGGCGCGGGCGTATTCGTCGGCGACGTACTGCGGGTCGGGCTTGAGAGGGTCGGGGGTGATATAGACGTCGTGCTCGTAGAAGAAGCGGTAGAACTTGAAGTCGAGAGTGTCGGGCAGGATGCCGCAGGCGCCGCCGAGGACGAAGAAGAGCGGGTTGCCGTTGAGCGCCGCGTCGATGGCCCAAGGGCCGAAGGACGCCACCGCCACGCCGGACATGAAATGGGAAAAACCTTTCATTTGCTTGCTCCTTTCGGGGTCAGGTGAGGCCGAGCCAGCCGGTGATGGTTTCGCCGAAACCGGACATGTTGCAGGCGATGGGCAGCAGCAGGATGCCCAGGCAGTTGAGGCGCCGCGAGCCGAACAGCACGGGCAGCAGGCCGATGCCCGTCGCCACGGTCGCGATGAACATGCCCACCCAGCCGGTGACGGCGTAGACCATGACGAGGATGATGGCCAGGGCGAAGGTCGAGACGTGGCGGTAGTTGAAGCGGTCGATGAACTTGAGCGTGAGCTTCGTCAGCGGCTCCATCATCAGGTAGGACAGGCCGGCGGCGATGGCGATGCTGCCGAGGACGAGATAGTAGTCGGCCGCGCCCGCGGGGGTGTAGAGGGCCTTGACCATCCAGGCGCCGCCGCCGCGGGTCAGGTTCAGCCCCGGCACGAACATCAGCATGAAGGCGCCGACGTAGTAGATGAACTTCGAGACGCCCTGGCCCATGATGAAAATGCGTTCGTCGCGCTGGGCGCACGCATGGCCGGCCAGCATGCCGCCCACGCCGCCGGTGACGACCGGGAAGTAGGCCGCGATGCCGCCGCCGAGGCCGCCCGACCAGACGGAACGCAGGATCACGTCGCCGCTGATCGCCAGGCTCTTCGCGGTGCGCTGCCGGGGCACGTCGGCCGCCGAAATCATGTTGAGCAGGCACCACGGGATCGCGAACAGGCCCACGAACGCGGGCATGATGTTCTGGAAGGCGACCTCGTGGTTCACCGGCGAGCGGGTGAGGAGGATGAAGCCCAGCAGGCCCGCGAGCACGAAGGTGGCCAGGCCGGCGAGGAGGGTTTTCCACGCGTCGTAGAACTTGGCCCAGCCGGCGGGGCCGCGGTTGCCGCCCTTGGGCCATTCGGACATCAGCATGAACGTGATGATGACCCACAGCACCCAGTGCATGTGGCCCTTGAGCACGGCCTGCGAGACGGGCAGGTAGCGCGGGGCGAGGGGCGCCATGACGCACACGAGGAAGAAGGCGCCGGCCAGGCCGCCGACGGCCGTGATCATCGTGCCTTCGAAACCGCGGCCGGCCATCAGGTACTTCTGGCCGGGCAGCACCGTGAACATGGCCGATTCGTCCGGCGTGCCCAGCAGCACCGCGGGAATGGTGTTGAGCATGGACCAGCCGACGATCATGGCGGTGAAGGCCGGCAGGTAGACGTCCGGGGAAATGGCGTGGGCCGAACCCTCGAGCGCGAGGATGCCGAGGACCATCGCGCCCATCACGTTGTAGATGTGCAGGCCAGGCAGGCAGGCCAGAACGCTGGAAACCACCGTGCCGGCGGTCGCCGATAGCAATACGATCCAGAATGGGGACATGGGGTCGCCTCCCTGCGGGGTTACGGAATCACCAGGACGGAATAGCCGGCGGCCGCCTTGATCTGCAGTTTGCCTTCGTATTCGCCGACTTCGCCGGTCGCGGCGACCTGCGCGCCCTCGCCGAGGGCGTTGAGCACGTCGACGGGAATGATGGATTCCCAGAGGACCAGATCGATCGTGCCCGTGGTGTCGGTCAGCGCATAGGCCACGCCGCCGCGCAGGGCGCGCGGCGCGCCGAGCGTACCCTTGACCACGCGGACCTGGCCCTTTTCGGCGGCCGTGATGGAGGAAACCGGAACGGCTTGCGCGGCGTCCACGGCCGGGGCGGAGGCGGGCACGTCGTCCACCAGCTTGACCTTGTAGCCGCTTTGCACCTTGAGCTGGGGCCGGTCTTGGTACGTCTCGACCACGCCTTCCATCTCGAACAGCGCGCCGGGGGTGGGCTTGACGGCGATCACGTCGTTCACGTTGGACCAGTAGGTCGCGCGCAGCGAAGCGTCGCCGTCCTTGAGCACCACCGCGTACGGCTGCTTGGTGCCTTCCTTGGGGGCGCTGACGGAGGCGACGCGTCCGCGGACGCGGATGGTCTGGCCGGCTTGCGCGGCGGTCACTTCGCCGACGGACAGGCTGTTGGCCTGCACGGAACGGCCGCGGGAGAAATCGCGCGGGGCGGGGGCCGGGGCTTCTTTTTCATAGGCCGCGGCGGCTTTCTGGGCCGGGGTGGAATCATCGGCGGCGGGGGGCGGGCCCTCGAGGATTTCGAGGTCCTGGCCGGCGGCGAGCTTGAGCTGGAGCTTGTCTTGGTAGGCCGCCACGGAAACGCGGGCGCGGACGTAGGCGCCGTTCAGCACGTCCTTGCCTTGGATCTGGTCGTATTCCGCCTGCCAGAAGTTGAGGGTCTGCTCGCCGGAGTCGTCCTTGAGCTTGAGGGCGTAGGGGCGCTTGGAATCCGCCGGCGGCGGAAACAGGTCCAGCACCTTCCCGGCCACCGTGACCGACGTGCCTTTCATGGCCGTCGTGATGTCCGCCAGCCGCACCGCGACCGCCGGGGCGCGGGTCAAGCGGAACTCGTCCACGCTGAGCAGCCGCATCGAGGATTTGTCGTCGGCGATGTTCAGCCCGCCGGCGAAGTTGACCTGGTCGCCGGCCTTGGGCACGAGGTTTTTCTCGACCATTTCCTGGGCCTGCTTCTGGCTGATGAAGACCATGATCGTGCCGGTGCCGTCGGAGAAGTTGAAGCCCATGCCGCCGCCGGTCCGGAACGTGCGCGCATCGCTGTCGACCACGCCCTCCACGCGGATCTGCGCGAAGTTCATCGTCGGCTTGACTTCGCCCAGCTTGACGAGCGGGATTTCGCGGTGCTTGGCCATCAGGAAGAGGAGGAAAAGACCGACGGTCGACAGCAAGACGGCCGCCCAGCGGATGGCCACCAGGCTCATGCGCTTCTCCACCTTCGACCCGCAATAGGGGCATTTGGTCACGGCACCGACGAAGCGGCCGCATTTCGGGCAATTCATTTCCTCCGATTGGGTTTCGTGTCCGGGTAGCGCTTGCTGGTTGTCCGTCATGCTCATTTCTCCTCAAGGACCCCGCCGCAGGGGATTCCGTGGATGTGCGGCAGGGGCGAATATAGCCTGAAGCCCGATCGGCACAAAGAACAAAACGGGAAAACCGCCGATTTCAAGTGGAGCGTTTTTTCGCCACTGCCCCGCGAGTTCAATCGGCCGCCGTCGTTGCGCGCAGCGCAACTCGAAACAAAAGAGATGTTCCCCCAGGGGGCGGTTTGCTACGATGCAAGATCAGTGAGCGAATCCGGAGAACCTAGTGCTTATGAGCCCAATTTGTCTGCCGAAGAACTGACCGGCACCCAAGAGCCGGGAAATATGCGGCGGCATCCTGTGCGGTGCTTTCCCGTTCCTGAAGGCGGAGAGGTCTCGGATGTCATGGAAACAGAGCGGATTTTGCCGGATAACAAGGAGAGACGGTTGAAAATCGGATTTTTCATCATTGCCTACAATGCGGAAGCGCATATTGAACGCACCTTGGCTCGCATCCCTCCAGATGTTTGGGAGGAAGTAAGCCAGGTCTATATCGTGGATGACTGCAGCACGGACGAGACGGTCGCGCGTGCCCTGGCCATGACAAGCCAGTACCCCAAGCTGAATGTCATTCGAAACCGGGTGAACCGCCGTTATGGCGGCAATCAAAAAACCGGATACCAATTCGCGATCGATCGGGATCTGGATGTCGTGGTGCTCTTGCACGCCGATGGCCAGTATGCGCCAGAGGTGATCCGGTCATTATACGCCCCCATTTTGGAGAACCAGGCCGACGTGGTCCTGGGTTCGCGCATGCTCCATCGCCAGGAAGCTATAAAAGGGGGGATGCCGCGATACAAGTATCTAGGCAACATCGTGCTGACGCATATTCAAAATGCCCTGACGGGTCTCCGCTTGTCCGAGTTCCACACGGGCTATCGGGCTTACCGGGTCAGCTATTTGCGGGCGATTCCGTTCTGGGAGAATTCCGACGAGTGGCATTTCGACACGGAAATCCTCTTGCAGGCGTATGCCGCCCATGTCCGCGTGGTGGAGGTGCCGATCCCAACCTATTACGGGGAGGAAATTTGCCATGTGAACGGCTTGCTTTATGCCGCGAACTGCATTTTCACGTCCTTGGCGTTTTCCTTATATCGCCGCGGGTTGTTCTATGTCCGGAAGTTCGACGTGAACTTGGCGGGGCGGAAATATTTCAGCAAGTTGTCGGACCGCTATTCGAGCCATGCCATCATCAGTCGCGAACTGGACCAACGGGGATTGGCGGGAAAGAAAATATTGGAACTGGGCGTGGGCGACGCCACGCTCACGGAAAAAATGAGCCAAGCCGGAGGACTGGTGACCTGCGTCGAATGGGATGCCCTGTTTGCGGAGTTGGCTCGGCCCTTTGCGCAGGAGGTCATTATCGCCAATGCGGAAGAGCAGAATTTTCAGATGGAAAAAGGGAACGAGTACGACCTGATCGTCGCCGCCGACATCTTGGAACATCTGGTCAAGCCCGAGATCGTGTTGTCCAAGCTCAAAGCCGCGCTTCGAAAGGGCGGGTTGTTGGTTGTGTCGTTGCCGAACGTCGCCAATCTATACGTGCGGCTGAATCTGCTTCTCGGTCGATTTCCCTATCACTCCAAAGGGCTGCTGGATCAAACCCATCTGCGCTTCTACACGCTCAAATCCATGCGAAAACTCATGGAAAAGACCGGCTGGATCGTCGAGACGTCGACGGTGACCTCCATTCCCTTGGCCATCGTATTTCCCTTCCTCCAAAAAAGATCGTTTCGGTGGATGCTGAGCCTTTTGCATGGCCTTACGAGAGCGTTCCCGGGCCCCTTGGCCTATCAGGGAATCCTTTTGTGCAGAAATCCCAACGAGAGCGCGCTCCTATGAGATGGCGGCGTCGCTGCCGCGCCGGGGAAGGAGGCCTCAAACGGGGTGGATGGCGTCCGGCCCCGGAGTTGCAGCGGCTCGGGACCGGCGCAAGGCCGCTTTGCCTGAACAAGCCAGATACAGCATGGCGACCAGGACCGTTGACTCCGTCGGCAGGGCATAGCGCGAACTGTTGCTGAAGCCCAGCAACGACGACATGGCCATGCCGCCGATCAGGATGACCGTCAGCAGGGCCATCAAGAGGGTGTCCGCCCAGACCGTCCGCCACCGGGGCAGGCGGGCTAGGCCGGCAAGGAAGAACGCCAGATGCACGCCAAGCCATACCAGTTTGTTGGGGAGCCACGCTCCCTGGAATGCGGTCAGCGCCCGGGCATCGGCAAAGCACTCCGGATACATGATTAGCGACACGCGCCAAAAATTGAAACAGGCCAGCAGAACGCTGGCGGCGTAGGGGCCGGGTGCCTGCTGGATCAAATGATGGTTGATCCGATCGATCAATTGGTTCTGTTCCCTTGACGTGTCTGTGCCGTAAAGCGCGTAGAGTTCCTTGGCGGCAGGACCGGAAGCCCGTTCCGTCGATCCGCTCTCTTCGACTTCGGGACGGTAGTATTCCCACCATTTGACCATGATGTTTCCGGCTTCTCTCCATTCCGGTCCGGCCCGATCCGCAAAGCGGATGGTGTGGGTCATCATCCCGGCCGGTCCCAGCGGAGTCAAGAAGTAGAACCCAAACAAGAGGCGGTTGACCAAGACCCATCCGCCGACGCATGCGATAAAAACGCCAGCGCCCGGAATCAAATTCAGCAGGCGCCGCAGGATCTGGCGGGATTGGCGGACGATGCGCACGGCGTCGAAGAAATAGAGGATGAAAACGAGGGGCAAATACTGGGGTCGCGTCAGGGTTAGGTAGGCACACAGCATCCCAATCCAGGTGGCCCCGCCCGTGGAATATTCGGCTCGCTCCATTCGCGCGGCAAACCGATAGCAGATCAGGGCCATCAGGAAATTGGAGAGAGCTTCGGTTTGGATAATGGCTTCATAAAAGACAAAATGGAGGGACAATCCGTACAGCAAGCCGGCGGCCATGGCCCAGCGTCGCCGGCACCGCAGGCGCACCGTGAGATAGACGAGACCGGCCGTCAATACGCCTAGCGCGTGTTGCGCAACCCGGATCCATTCCATGTGGATGCCCATGGCCGCCATGAACAACGGATATCCCGGGGTCCGATAGCCGTTATACAACTCAATCCCTCCCCCGCTCAGGGCTCTGGCGAGACTGGCATAGCTCGGCGTGTCGTTTCCGGCCAAGGTGGCGTATGTCAGATACGCGATGATTCTCAATGCGACGCTGGCCAAGGCGATGGCCATGAGGTCGTTGAATACGGGGCGTTTCCTGACGGACCAGAACGGACTGTTCATATGTTTGCGGTTTCCTTGTGGTGCTAGGGAAGAGAATCCAATCCCGTCCAGAGCGGCTTTCAACTGCCGAACCTGCCTCGGTCTCTAGTTTATAATGAAGCCGCTATGCAAGTGAAAATTGCTGGCGGGTTGCGCCCGTGGATGGGCGGGGCGGCGCCCGGACACCCGTGGCCGCGCCATACGGAAAAGAAAAGGGATTTCAATCGGCCCTGCCCTTTTGCTACGGTGCCCGGCCAGTGAGTGGACCCGAAAAATCCGATTCCCTGCGCGTACTGTTCGTCAACCGCATGGCCAGCCTTGAACGGGGCGGGGGGGAGACCTTCGACTTGGAAATCTCCCGCCATCTGGCGAAAGCCGGCGCGCAGGTATCCTTTCTGAGCGGAGCGCCGTTGCTGCGCCCCGCGCCGCTGCCGGTGGAGGGCGCGCGGACGCTGCATACGCCGTGGCTGCGGCGATTCCCGTGGGACAAGATCAAAGGCGGCTGGCGCGTGCGCCAGCTGGAATTCGAGTGCTTCGAATGGCGCGCGGCCCGCTGGGTGGCGAAGCATGCGCACGAATTCGACGTCGTTCAGGCCTGCGAACTGCCCAATTTCGTCTATTGGCTGAAAATGCGCGGCGTGACAACGCCCGTCGTGATGCGCCTGACGGCGCCCAACTACTACGATCCCCGCGGTGGCGTGCCGCGGGCCGACGCCCTGATCGCCAGCGGAACCAGCATCGAGCGGCTGCGGGAGCGCGGGTTGGCGCAGGTGGTCGACGTTCCCAACGCGGTCGATGCGGATCTCTTTCGCCCTCAGCCGTCGGATTTTCGCAAAACGCACGGCATCGGCGCCGACGAGTTCGTGGCGCTGTACGTCGCGCGGTTCCAGGCGTTCAAGAACCACGCGATGCTGCTGGAGGCTTTCGCGCGCCTGGCGCGAGACCATCCCTCCGCGCGCCTGGTGCTGGCCGGCAGCGGTCCGCTGCGGGAACGGACGGAAATGCAAGCGGCGGAGCTGGGCCTCGCGGACAAGGTGTTGTTTGTAGGGGAGATTCCGTATCGGGATTTGCCCGGCGTCTATGCCGCCGCCGACGTCAAGGCGATCTCCAGCGACTACGAATCGTTCTGCTTTGCCGCGATCGAGGCGATGTCCGCCGGCCTGCCCGTGTTGACGACGGATTGCGCGTGGGTGCCGCGGCTGGTTGCCGACGGCGCCGGCATCGTGGTGCCCGTCGGCGACGCCGAAGCGTTCGCCGCCGCCCTGAAAAAACTGGCCGACAATCCCGCGCTGCGCCAGCGCATGGGCGCCGCCGGCCGCCAGCAGGTGCTCGAGCGCCACACCTGGCCCGCCAGCGCCGAGAAGCTGGCCCGTCTGTATCGCGATCTCGTGGGCCGCCATGGTTGATCTCAGCGTCATCGTCGTCAATTGGAACACGCGCGAACTGCTTCGCGCCTGCCTGGCCTCGGTGAAACGGCACACGACCGGGTTGGAATATGAACTGATCGTGGTGGACAACGGTTCTTCCGACGGCAGTCCGGCGATGGTGCGGACGGAATTCCCGGAGGCGGTGCGGATCGAGAATCCGGACAACCGCGGATTCGCGGCGGCGAACAACCAGGGCATCCGCGCGGCGAAAGGCCGGGCGGTCCTGCTGCTCAACAGCGATACGGAATTGACCGAAAATTCGTTTTTGAAACTGCATCGGTTCCTCTTTTCGCGCGAGGAAACCGGGGCGGTGGGAGGGCGATTGGCCTATGCGGGCGGAGCGCTCCAGTGGTCGTATGGGTTCGAACCTTCTCTGGGACGCATGCTCTGGATCACGGTGTCGGGCCTGTTGGGCATGGCCTGGGGCCGGAAACCCGGCGCCATCGTTCCCGAGGGCGTAGATCAGCCCATTCCCGTGGAGTACGTCGTCGGCGCGGATCTGATGGTCAAGAAAAGCGCGCTCGACCGCGTCGGTCTGCTGGACGAATCCTTTTTCGCCTACTTCGAGGAAACCGATCTGTGCCGGCGTATCCGCGCGGCGGGATCCGAAGTGTGGTTCACGCCAGAAACCACCATCCTCCACCGCGTGGGCAGTTCCTTCGGGCCGGAATCCCTGCCGCGGCTGCGCATCTACTATGTCAGCCTGTTTCGCTATCTGCAGAAGCACCGCGGCGGCTACCGCGCGGTCAAGCTCTACCTGCTGGCCAAGTTCGGCGCGCACGCGCTCCTCTCCCGCCGGGATGCGGATGCCCGCACGCGTTTCGACGCCATCCGGACCTCGGCATTGGAATATCCCCGTCGTCCATAACCCCATGCGCATCCTCTTCATCACCGGCAGCCCTCCGTATCCGACGAACATCGGCGGCAACCAGCTGGCGGCCGAGCGCATTCGTGCGCTCGCCAGCCAAGGCGAGGTGGATCTGTTCCTGACCGTGGATGAGCGGGATTTGCCCCCGCCGCATTTAGCCGAAATCCGCAAGAACTTCAGGCTGGTGGGACTCATCGCTCCCGTCCGTCGCGGGCAACGGGGTCCGTGGAGCTTCTTCAGGCCTTTGGCGCCCGGATGGATCGATCGCGCCGCCGACTATTTGGCCAGCCGCCGGCACGACTACCGGCCGGATCCGCGGTTGGCGCCGGCGTTGAAACGCCTGCTGGCGGAATCCCGGTATGACGTGGTGGTCGGAGGGGGATTGGATTTGGCGATGAAGACCGGCATCGCCCCCGATTTTCCCTTTGTGCTGGACGTGAACGATACCGCACAGGAGTGGTTCAAATCCCAGATCGACGATCCGGATTCGGGATGGTTTGCCAAACGATTGGCGGCGTGGCGCCTTTCGCAGCTCAAGAACTTCGTTCCGGGCCTCTACCGCCAATTCCGTCACTGCTGGGTCATCAAGCCTCGGGACGTGCAGATTCCGGGGCTCGCACATGCCGTTTGGCTGGGCATGCCGTACCGCCAACCGGAAGGAGGGCTTCCGCCGCTTGCGCCCAGCGATCCCGCCAGCCGCGTCGTGATCATGCTGGGCTCGTACTACCATCGGCCCAATGCCGAGGGGCTGGACTGGTTCGTGCGGAAAGTCTGGCCGCGGGTCAGGGCGGAAGTGCCGGATGCGGAGTTCCATGTCATCGGTCCGGGCCTTTCCGCCCCGCGGGCGGAAGCCTATGGCCGTGTGTCCGGCATTCGCGTCTTGGGCACGGTTCCGAGCGTCGTGCCCCACTACCGCGAATGCGCCTTTAGCGTCGCGCCCATCTGGACCGGGGCCGGCATCAACATCAAGGTGCTGGAATCCTATGCCTATGGACGAGCCTGCGTGCTCACGCCGTTCGCTTATCGCGGATACGAGGATTGCCTGGAAGACGGCGTCTCGGCCTGCGTGGCGGAAAGCCCCGAGGACTACGCGCGCGCCTGCATCGATCTGCTGTGCGATCCGGCCCGGCGCGACCGGCTCGCGGCCGCCGGCCAGCCCCGCGCGGTGAGGGATTTCTCGTTCGAGCGGGTTGCAGGGGTGGTGGGAGCGACGATTCAAACCGTCGGCAAGGATTCTGCGGAGGGAAGAGTAAGCCGCGATGTTAAGGAATTGCTATGAAAGATGAGGCAAACTGGATCGAATCCTTATGGATTTTTCGCTTTGGGGGGCGTCTTCGGCGAGCCGTGGCCACGCGGTGGCGGCGTTGGTTGCGCAAAATCCAGATCGCGTTGTCGGCAGATCGCTACGCTGCCAAGGAGGATTACATCAATCCGCAACTTGCGGTGGAATGGTGGGAACGCCACCTGAACAATACGATATTTCGAGAGGTGGCCGCTGGGCCCGTTCCCTTAGGCCGGGTTTTGGATCTGGGATGCAACCACGGCGCCAACAGTGTGTTGATGGCGCAGCAGGGCTATGACGTGACCGGTGTGGACTTGAATGCAGCGGCTATTCAGGTCGCCAAGGCCCGTCTGGAGAGCGTATCTGCCCAGATCGGCGGGCGGCTGTGCTTTTGCCAGGCGCGCTTGGATGTCCTGCCGTTTCCCGACGGAGCGTTTGACGGAGCCTTTATGATCGACGTTATCGAGCATTTATATCCCCGCGATCGGGGCGTGATTTTCAAGGAAATTTTACGGGTGCTCAAACCGGGGGGCCGATTGCTCATTGTCACGCCGTATGAACACGCATACGACAATTGTATTCAACACGTCGATTTTTTCGATCAGGCCAAGTTGCGCTCCGTCCTTGAAGGATTGGGTTTGCGGGTCCTTTCGGTTGAGCGGGACCGGCGCCGGGACGACCATACGCCCGAGGGCCACGACCGATTGAATGCACTTTGCGAACGGCCCTGATTCTGGTTTCAACTCCGCCTGTGGATGCCGCCTAGAGTGCCGGCAGATGCTGTCCTCCTAATGATCAATACACCCCGAGGCGTTTCCCGGAAATGCATTTATGCCAATTCCAAGAGACATCCAGGGGCCATATGCTCGACATCTTTCAAGGCATAAGGCATTCTGGGGCGGTAATTCTATGAAAATCGTCTTTCTATCCTGCCATTCGGGATTGGTTTTCCGGGGAGCAGAAACCGTTTGCGACGCGCTGGCTAGATGTTTGTCGGAACGCCATGAGGTCACGGTATTCCAGCCCAAGAAGTTTGATGCGGACCGGCCATACAGGATCATCGAGATTCCCATAAGAGGTGGCGTACAAAAGGCGTCACAGACGATTCTGAAGTTCCTGCGGTTGGATCGAGCGCATCGTGAAATGCTTGCGTTTTCCCTCCGGGCGATTGGGAAGTGCCTTTTCATTCGTCCAGACATCATCGTGCCCATGAATGGAAACTGGGTGATCCTGATTTCGAAAGCCTATTCGTTTCTGTCGAACGCTCGGTTGGTCGTATCCGGTCAATCCGCCATCAGCCCGGATCCATTGACTTTGAAGCTTCGCCCGGATCTGTTTGTGTGCTTGTCGGCGCAAAATGAAAGGGGCGTGAAGGAAGCAGCTCCTAAGCAAAAAACCGTGATTATTCCCAATGGGGTGGATCTGAATGCGTTTGTCCCCGCGCCCAAAACCAACCCCTATGGGTTGCCGCGCCCCGTCGTTCTGTGCGCGGCAGGTCCCGATCGGTATAAAAATGTACAGGAAACGATTCAAGCGGTTTCCCGGCTGGACGGAGTTTCTCTGTTGGTTATGGGCGGCAGCCAGGAAACGCGTGAGATGGGCACGCGCCTTCTTGGCGCGCGTTTCCGGCAAACCACGGCGCCCCACGACCAAATGCCCGCGATTTTCAATTCGGCCGATCTGTTCACCTTGGCTTCCGAATCCTCCGAAGCCTTTGGCGTGGTCTACCTTGAAGCGATGGCCTGCAACCTTCCCGTCGTGGCGACCGACGACGAATTGAGGCGGGGAATCATAGGGGAGGCCGGATTGTTCGTAGGGAAGGCCCAAGAGACCGATGAGTATGCGAAGGTCATCCAAAGGGCGTTGGCCCGGGATTGGGGCGACCGTCCCCGTCGACGGGCGGAGGCTTTCGACTGGCGCGGAATCGCGGCCCGGTACGAGGCGGAATTCCAGGCGTTGATTCATCCGCGGCGACAATCCGGTTGAGCCGGATCGAAGCTCGACGGGGCCTCAATGACTCCGATACCATTCCGTGACGTCCCGATAGACGTCCAAGTCGCGCGGATGCAAGCATAAGACGTCGTAATTGCAGATGCTCTTGGCTCCGTCGCTTTGGGTAATCCTGAACAAATAGCGGTTCAAGTCCTTGAGAATATCCAGGGACGAGGTCGAAACCACGTGATACCCCGGGTCGTCCCACACGATGAAATATTCATATCCAGCCTTTATCAGCTTGGAAAAAACAGCATCGGCATTTTCCAGGTCCGATCGGGTCTGGATTTGGTCTTCGAAAAGCAGCGCTGGCCGCGCGGTTGCCAGCCAATCCAAGCTGTCGGCGATGATTTTAAAATCGTAGCCGTCCGTATCGATTTTAACGAAGCAGGTGTTCTCGTCGGCGATGCGGCACAGCCGTTCCGTTTTGATTTCGGAGTTTCCTGAAGCCTCTTCGCGGAAGAACGCGGTTCCGCCCCAATGATGGAGACTGCCGACCGCCGGCTGCCCGTCGGAAATCAGCACTTGCCGGAGAACGGTTGGATTGGGAAGCCGCGCGGCATTCCGGGAGAGAATGCCGAAATAGTAGTCGCTGGCTTCTATGAGCATCAATTTGTTCGGCGAATATGACGCCAGCATGGCCGCCGTATCTCCGATGTTGGCTCCGATATCCATCAAGGTCCCTTGGGGATACTTGGCGGAGACGTATTTGGCGGAGATGCCCACGCACCGGGCTCGACAAGGCTGTGTTTGTTGGATCTTGACCAGGGAATGCCGGGCCGGGATCAGGATCTCGAAATTTCCGACGCGGATTGTTCGCAGACGCTGCCCGAAAAACGAACGCTGACGGCTCCGTTGCTTCAATGCGCGGAGACGTCGGATGAGCGAAGCGGGTAGCAGTTTTTTTATCCATTCTTTCATTGTTCACCTGCGGCTGTGCGGCGGTTTGCCGGCGGTCCGAACACCGGAAGGGCGGATGTCCGGTGATGGCAAGCGGCTTTAGCGTAGATATGCATGGGGCTGGGATCGATCCAGGGCAATAGCGGGCCGGGGCTCATGATCTGAAAGTGGATTTCCTGGTTTGCCCAAGTCTTCTGCGGAGAAGAAGCCACAGCGGCACAGAGAGCGGGTGGGTGCGGCGATAATTCGCGATGAACTCGGGGATGTCCCCGCCCGGGGCCCATCCCAGCGAGCGCCAGATTTTCGGATAACACGGGTGGAAGTCGTGGATGGCTTGGTAATTGTGCCGGCAAACGGACTTCCAGAGCTCGAAATAACTTTGCGCCTTGAGATCGCCCGAATGGCCCCAATTGGTTATTTTGGCCAAGATCTCATCGTCTGGCCGCGCCCAGGTCTGGTGGAAGACGCAATGGCGGGTGTAGCGGATCAAATGCTCGCTTTTCCGGGCGCTTTTGTATTCGGGGCGATTTGTGGCTAGAGGGAAAGATTCATAGGCATTTTCGACGTAGAGAAAACCGCCGTCGATTTGCTTGAAAAGTGGGATCCAGAATGCGCCGACGTCGATGGGGGGGTGTCCCGGCGCCGTCCAGCGGGAATGCCGCCGCAGAAATCGGGCGAAGGCGCCGAAGTTCGGGAAGTATTCGTCGCTGTCGACCTGCACGTGCCAGCCGCCGGCGCCCATGTGCTGGGCGAGCATGTTCCGCTCCCGGGTGTCGTTGCCGATGGTGTCCAGTTCAGGCCGATGGAAGTCGTCGCGATAAATCTCGATTTTCTTGTGGACGTCCAGCTTCTGGAGCCAGTCCCAGAAGGAATCTTCAATCGCGAACGGGTTTCCGGCCCAGGTGCGGCAGTCTTGGTCGATGGCCAAAGTGATGCGGTCCGCATGGTCGTAGAGCAAGGGCAGGGAATAGCGGGCATACCGATAGTCGTAGGAGATCAGCATGCCGACTTTGATGGGCGCCGCGTTCATGGGGTCAATGCCGCCAGCCTTGGACTTGCCGGATGACTTTCGCCGGATTGCCGGCGCAGATGCTGTGGGGAGGGACGGAATGGACCACGACCGCGCCGGCCGCCACGATGGAGTCGTGCCCGATGGTCACGCCCTTGAGGATCAAGGCCCGGGTTCCGATCCACACCCGGTCTTCGATGACGACGGGAGCCCGGTTGGGCAGGGCTTGGCCATCTTCCGCCACGATGGTGTGCATGTCGGCGTCCAGGATTTCGATGTCCCATGAGATGGCGCAGTGCGTGCCGATAGAAACGGAGGTCTGGCAGTTGATATGCGTTCGGTCGCCGATGATCGTATGCGCGCCGATGCGCAAGAGCGCCAGATCGGCAGGGCCGCGTCCGGCCACGCCGATCCCCACGCCATGGCCGAACTTGACGCCGTCGCCCAGTTCGATTTGGGCAAATCGCTTCCGAATCCGCAATCCGGAGCCGGCGAAGACCGATCCATGCCGGTCGAATTTCGCCACATGGCGCAGGCCGCGGAACCTACTGAGCCCCGAGGCGATCTGCTGGATCCAAGGCGAGTGGCGCAAGTCGGTCAGCCGAGATAAAAGGACAGCGGTCATTGGCAGAATAGTCTATGGGCTGGATCGGGGGGGGTCAAGATCGGAGGCGGGGTGGGCGGAGCGGGAAAGGCCATGGATGGAAATCCATTGCGGCGCGGGGCGGGCCTCCTTATAGTGGGCGCTCGAAATGGGAAACGCACTTCCAAACCGAATCTGGTGGGCTGGGCGTCAGGGGCGCCGGGGGGCGGCATGAGCCTCTGGGCCTTTCGGTTTTTGCTTTGGTACATCTGCGTCCTGCTGGTCCAGCCGCAGAACCGGTTCACCTTCCTGTGGCCCCTGCGCATAGCCAACCTCTCATTCATCATCGCGACGGGGCTTCATGTCATGTCCTGTCTGGAAGGTCGGCGGCAACTCGTGCGCGTGGGGCCGGCAACCGCATTGGCGTTCGTCCTGCTGTTTTTCGCCACGTTGTCCCAGCATTTTGGGGCTTACCAGATTTCGTCGGGGTGGAACGCCTATCTGGACATCATCGTCAAGAATTCCCTGTTGCTGATCATGGCGGAGGCCTTGGCTACCTCGGTGGAGCGGGTCTGGGCGGTGCAAATGACCACGCTGTTCTGTACGCTGTGGTGGGTGAAGGGTGGCTTGCGCCTCTCGGCCATGGGCGCTACCTATACCGGCGACCGGCTGATGGGGGCCGCCGTATCTTTGATCGAGAATCCAAACGGATTCGCCTATATGATGTGCGTATTCTTGCCGCTGTATCTTTATGCCTACCAGCAAGCGCCGAAGAAATGGCAAAAGTGGGCTTTTTTGGCCTGCGCTTTGTCCGCGGTTTGGATCGTCTTTGAAACCGGAAGCCGGACCGGTTTAGTGACTCTGATCGCAATGGGCGCCCTTCTGTTGCCCTATTATGGAAAAAACCACTTCCGGGCGTTGGCCATCATCGGGGTGGCGTTGGCGGTGATCTTTCCGTTGACCGGCGAGAAAAACAAGGAACGCTTTCGTACGATTCCGCAGTCCGTGGCGGCTTTCTTCAGCGATGAAGAGGAAGACCCGAACAGGCCGATGAGCCAGGACGAGATGAGCGCCGACGACCGGCAGCAAAAGAACAAGCAGACTTGGGAAATGATCAAGGAAAACCTCATTTTCGGGCTGGGGATCGATCCGGACGTCACCCCCTTCGTAGAGCGTTTTCCGCACGCTCCCGGCCAAGTTCATTGCGAGATTCTGATGGCGGGCCGGCAGATGGGCATCATCGGGATGGGAATATATACGGGATTCATTTCCGTCATCTTTTTCGGAGGGTGGTGGGTGAAGCTGAATGCGGCGCATTGGCCGGCGGTGCGTGATCTGGGCTGGACCTTCCAGATGCAGGCCGTGGCCATCGCGGTGGGCGGATGTTTCAGTCCGTTGCCCTGGCATGCGCCGATGATGCTGCTGGCGGGTTCCGCGTCGGCCTTGGTTTGTATCCTGAAAGACGAGCAATACGCTCGGTCGGAACGGTGGGCGGGAATCTAGTTCGATGCTGTTCAATTCCTACGAGTTTGTTTTCTTCCTGCTGCCGATCGTGTTGGCGGGATATTTCCTGTTGTTGCCGAAGGGCTGGCGGCATGGCTGGCTGGCGCTGTGCAGTTTTCTGTTCTATGGCTGGTGGGACTACCGCTATTGCGGATTGTTGCTGCTGGCGATCTGCGTCGATTACGTAGCCGGAGGGCGGATCTCGGCCACGCGAGATCCGGCGAAGAAGAAGCGCTGGCTCCTTTTGTCGCTCTGCAGCGACATGGGCATGCTGGGATTTTTCAAGTACTACGATCTCGGCGCGGGAACGGCGAATGCTTTGGCGCAGTGGATCGGCGCCGGCAACGGGTTTATTCCGTTGCTGCATCTGATATTGCCAGTAGGCATTTCGTTCTACACGTTCCAATCGATGAGCTATTCCATCGACATCTATCGCGGCCAGGCGCGACCCGCGCGGAGCTTCATCGATTATGCCTGCTATGTATCGCTGTTTCCCCAGTTGGTGGCCGGCCCGATCGTGCGCTACCACGAGATCGACAACCAACTCCGCGTGCGGACCCACAGCTGGGCGAAGGCCGGCGCCGGCATCGTCTTGTTCGTGCTGGGGCTGTCAAAAAAAGTGTTGCTGGCGGATGCCGTCGCGCCCATGGCGGATTGGGGATTTTCCCAGGCGTCCATCGGTTTTGCCGGGGCTTGGAGCAGCCTGGTGGCCTATACGCTTCAGATCTATTTCGACTTCAGCGGCTACTCGGACATGGCCGTGGGGCTGGGGCTGATGCTGGGCTTCCAGTTCCCGCAGAACTTCAACTCGCCCTACAAGTCCGCGTCCATCACCGAATTCTGGCGACGCTGGCACATCTCGCTGTCATCGTGGCTCCGGGACTATCTGTACGTTCCCTTGGGAGGGAATCAGAAAGGCCGCGTCCGCACCTACGTGAACTTGTTTTCAACCATGTTGCTGGGCGGCTTGTGGCACGGGGCGAACTGGACCTTCGCGTTGTGGGGCGCCTATCACGGAGCGCTGCTGGCGCTGGAGCGGATGAACGGCAAACGCGGCTTCGCATGGCGGCTGCCGCGCGTTGTCCAAGTAGGCTTGACGTTCATGCTGGTCATGTTCGGCTGGTTGCTGTTCCGCTCGCCGACGCTGGACGGGGTCGCGCGGATGGCCAAAGGACTCGCGGGGTTGAACGGATGGGGAAGCGCGTTCCCGCTGGCCGATGCCGGTTCGCTGAATTGGATCCTGTGGCTGTTATGCCTGGCGCTGGTCTTTGCCGCCAAGAACACCTGGGAGATTCGGTGGAATCCAACCTGGCGTTTGGCGCTGGGGTTGGCGGTCTTGTTCCTGATTTGCGTGGCGACGTTCCTGGTCAACACGAGTTCGCCATTCTTGTATTTTCAATTTTGAGCAACCATGGAAACGCGATTGGACCATCCTGAAATACGAAACCAGTTCGAGCTGGCGCTGCCCGCGCGGGTTCGTTGGTGGGTGTGGTTGGGCTTGGGGTTGTGGCTGCTGCTCACCGGGGGCGACTGGGGCGCGCGCTTCGGCATTTTCCGCTGGCAGGAACAATGGATCGTGCGCCGCCGCCCCGCCGCGGCTCCGTCCTCTCCGCCCGTCGCCAGTTTCCAGGCCCGCAAGATTCCGGCCCAGACCGGAGCCGGATTGACCAAGATGGTCCCCGTGCCGTGGATTGCGGCACACTACGCGGAAAGCCATCCGGAGCACGTGGAATATTGGGATGCCCAGGGATATCAAAACGCCCCGCTGCCTGCGGGGCGATCGTACGACGTGGTCATGGTGGGGGATAGTTTCATGCTTTCCCTGGGCACGCAGCACGTGGCGCAGGCGTTGGCCGACATGAGCGGCCATGGCGTTTTCAATCATGCCATGTCTGGCGCCGGACCTTTCAATGAAATGCCGAAATTCATTGGATCGAGCCAATTCAAGCCGCGCCCCAAGGTCGTCGTTTGGAATCTCACCGCCCGCGAACTGGGCGCCCCCTTGTTTCTTCGTCAGCCGGTCGATGCATGGTTTTGGGGCCAGGATGTCTGGGCGGACTACAAAGAAGCGGTTTCCCGGCCCGGAATTCGCCGCGATTTGCTCGTGCCCGCCGCGCTGAGCAAGGCCTGGCCCAACACCTCGCTCGTCGCGTATGTCTGTCGAAACGCGTGGGCGCAGATCAAACTGGTCGTTTTGCGTTCATGGCCTCGGGACGTATTGGGCGCAGAAGATCCGCAGTACGGCCCGATGTTGTTCTACCGGGAGAATCTGCGCATGCTGCCGCGGCTGATGCCGGGGGAAAACGCGCGGGCCATCGTGCAGGTCGTCTTGAAGATGGCCGCCCGGTTCCGCGAGCGGGACGCGACCTTGGTGGTTTTGCTGGTGCCGGAGAAAGAACAGATCCATGCTCGCGCGCTGTCGGCGGCGGATCAAGCTGCGTTGGCCGAAGGACCGAAGCTGTTTGCCGAAATCGAGTCTGGCTTGGCAGGGGGGGGGACGCCGGTGGTAAACCTGATGCCGGTATTCCAGAAAGCGACGGCGGCGGGACAGCGCCTCTATTGGCGGGACGATACGCATTGGAACGATGCCGGAATCCGGTTGGCGGCGGAAGAGTTGTGGCGGGTGGTCGAGCCGTTGTTGGAATGAAAACGCCGCGCGTCGCCCATTTCGTTTTCGATCTCATCCGCGGAGGAACGGAGGGCCAATGCGCGCGCATCGCCATGGGACTGGCGCAGCGGGGGTTGTCGCACCGGGTGGCGGTTTTCCATCGGCGCGGATTTTTTCTGGAAGCCGTGGAATCCGCTTGCGGCCCGGTGCGCGAAGTCGCCATCCGCCACGTGGTGCGGCCCGCCACGGTGCGCGAACTGGCGCGGTTCGCCGCCTGGCTGCGGCGGGAACGGATCGAGCTCCTGCATGCATGGGATGCGGACGCCGCGATTTTCGGGCAATTCGCCGCCCGCTGGGCGGGGATTCCGCTGGTGACCAGCCGGCGCGATCTCGGCCAGATCTATCCCCGCTGGAAACTCGCGCTGATGCACCGCGCCGACCGGGTGGCCGTTCGCGTGGCGGCCAACGCCGAAGCGGTCCGGGACCATTTCATTGCGCAAGGATTAGCCGCAGGGAAAATCGTGGTGTTGCCCAATCTGCTGGACCTGGAAGAGCTCGATCGGCTGGCGGGCCGTCCTTTCCCGATGGCGGACCGTCTTCCGGCCGGCCGCCGTCTGGTCGTGGTGAACCGGCTGGATCCGGAAAAGAACACCGGCTTGCTGATCGGAGCCTTGCCGCGGGTGCGGGAAGAAATTCCCGGCGCCGTGCTGGTGGTCGCCGGCGCGGGGCCTGAACTGCCGGCGTTGCGCGCGCTGGCGGCGGCGCGGGGCGTGGCAGATGCCGTCTGTTTTCTCGGCGAGGTGATGGACGTGCCGGCCCTGTTGCGTTGCTGCGAGGCCGGCGCGCTGGTGCCGATCCGCAACGAGGGGATGTCGAATACCATTTTGGAATATATGGCCGCCCGCTTGCCGGTTCTGGCGTCGGACTGCGGGGGCAACCGCGAGTTGGTGCGGGAGGGTGCAACCGGGCGGTTGATAGGGGCCCACGCATCGGCCGCGGAGGCGGCGCAGGCCTGGAGCGACTTGTTGCGGGATCCCGCCGGCGCCCGGGCGATGGGGGCGCGCGGGCGGAAATTCGTCGAACGCTCCCACTCGGCCCATACGGCGCTGGATGCGGCCGCGCGTTTTTACGGGCGCGTGCTCGCGCAACTGTCTTCGCCGAGCGCAAGCAGGGCGGAATTGTCCGGATTCGTTTCGTGATTGTAAACCGGCAAGTTCAATGTACAGAATACAGGTAGGTGAGATCCCATGAAGAAGTTGGCCTGGACCCTTCTGCTCATAACGTTCATCCTCGCGCTGTCCACCAGGACCTACAGTTCCTGGCGCCGGGGATTCGACGACGACCCGGTCCAGCATCCTTGGACCATCATGGCGGGGGACAGCTTGGCTCCGCACCAGTATCGCGTTCTCTACCCCGCGATGTGGTGGGGCCTTTCCCGGATAATAGCGCCGGATCTGGCGGATAAATCGCTGCTTTTCCTGACCATCGTCGGATGCTATTCGGTTTTGTTCTGGGTGTTTCGGGCTTTGATGAAAAACGTCCCATTGGCCTGTCTGTGCCTGTTGGGCTTTCTCGGGACCTGCATGCATCCCTACCAATTCCAATTTCGCGATACGTTCTTGGAAATCGGATTGATCACCGCGGCCTTCTATCTCCAAACGAAAACAGACGAAAATCCGCGCATGTGGAATTGGCTGGCTGTTCTTTCCGTTGTCGGAACGCTGAACCGGGAAACGTGGATTTTCGTCCTGTCGGGCTGTTTCCTGGCCCAGTGCGGCAAGGGGGCGAGAGCCCTATGGGCAACGGCCGAAGGACGCACGGCGATGGCGGGTCTGGCCAAAATGGTTCTGGCTACCGGAATCGCAGTGGCATCGACGCGATATCTTTTTGGGATTCGTCCGTATTACTGCCTGATCTGGACTTGGCATGAAAATCTCGCGCACGTCCTATTCTGGACCAATCCCGGGTTGACGATCGGACACGGGATCTGGGGCATCGGGGCTGGCGCATTCATCATCTATCTGTTGACGCTGTTGGACGGGAACAGGCATCAATGGCGATTCATCGTCGGCTATTTGGGCCCGTTGTTGCTCGTGAGTTTCCTGCTGGTGGCCAGATGGATCGAGTCGCGCACGTTTTTCCCGGCCTTTGCCGTCGTCATCGCCTCCATCGGCATGCATCTCCACTCATCTCTTGCTTCCACCCGGGCTGCGTCTTCCGCGCCATACTGCGCGGGGGACTCGGTATAATCGTGTCGGTAAAATCGTTGCGGAGGGGGCGGGGATCGAGTAAAGTCGCGCGAATTTCATGAGGCCCATCGGACAGTTGGAAACGGAAGAACAGGCGCGGACGTTCGCGGATTACCTGTTCCTGCGCGACGTCGAGACGCAGATCGAGCCGGCGAGGGGGGGGGCGTGGGGAATCTGGGTGGTCGATGAAGAGCGCGTGGACGAAAGCAAGGCGCTCTTGTCCCGCTTTCGCAGCATGCCCGACGCGGAGGAATTCTATCAGGCCTCCGCCGCGGCGGCGGAACGCCGGCGCGGCGAAGAGAAGGTGATCCGGAAAGAGGAGAAGCTCCTGAAACGCTCCGCCGCATTTCCCCGGCGGATGGGGGGCGGCGGCCTGACGATGGTGCTTCTGATCCTGTGCGTCGTTGCGGCGCTGGCGACGAAATTGGGGCAGGATCCGACTTGGACGGGCTGGCTATTGATTTCCATGGAAAAAGTGTCGGACGGGCAATTATGGCGGCTGTTCACGCCTGCTTTTCTCCATTTTTCCCTGTGGCATTTGCTGTTCAATCTGCTGTGGCTGCAGGATCTGGGCGCGGTGCTGGAAGTCAAGATCGGGACTTGGCGTTTCCTGGCCGTGGTCGCGGGGGTGGCGCTGGTTTCGAATCTGGCCCAATACGCGGCGGGCGGCGCCGGGTTCGGCGGAATGAGCGGCGTGGTCTACGGCGTGTTCGGCTATCTATGGATCCGCGGCAAGCGGGATTTTCGCTTCGGATTGACGATTGCGCCGATGACCTCGGGGCTGCTGCTGGTGTTTTTGGCCTTGGGTATTTTCGGCCTGCTGGGCCCGACGGCGAATGCCGCGCATTTCTCGGGCCTGCTCGTCGGCGGAGCGCTGGGATGGGTCGCCGCAAGGCGGCCGGGGCAGGGAGTCTAGGAGTATCGGAGTCTGGGAGTGTAGGAGAGCCCGAATGGAAGCGTCTGGACGAGCGGCGGCGAAATGCTTTGAAGATCTTGTGGTTTGGCAAAAGGCGCACCAGTTCGTGCTGCAAGTATATCGCCTCACGAAATCGTTTCCTCGCGAAGAAACCTATGGATTGACTTCTCAGTTTCGCAGAGCCGCCGTGTCCATCGCAGCCAACGTCGCCGAGGGTTTCCGTAAACGCGGCAGCGCCGATAAACTGCGCTATCTCAATATTGCGCAGGGTTCCGCCGAGGAATGTCGTTACTACCTGATTTTGGCCAAAGACTTGGACTATGGGGAAGATCCGAACGCAAAAGCGTTGCTGGATGAGGCCGGACGATTGCTGGTGGCGTATGCCAAGGGCATCGTGCGTTCCCCCTCCTGATTTTCCTCCTATACTCCAAGACTCCGATACTCCTATACTCCCTTTCAAATGAAATCTCCTTCCATTCTCATCCTCCCCTCGATCCTGTCCGCCCGGATGGGGCACTTGGCCGAGGACTGCCGCCGCGCCATGGAGGCGGGGGCGGACGGCCTGCACGTGGATATCATGGACGGGCATTTCGTGCCGAACCTGACGATGGGGCCCGACATCCTGCGCGCGGTGCGCGAGGCGGTCCCGCAAGCCTACCTGAACGTGCACCTGATGGTGATGCGCCCCGACCTCTACGCGCCGAAGTTCATCGAAGCCGGCGCGGACACGGTGCTCATCCACGTGGAGTCGCCCTGCGACCTGCGGGCGACGCTGGCGGCGATCCGCGCGGCGGGCAAGCGGGCAGGCCTGACGCTGAATCCCGAAACGCCGGTGTCGGCCCTGAAGGGCTACGAGGACTTGCTGGACGAAGTGCTGATCATGACGGTGCATCCGGGGTTCGGCGGCCAGGCGTTCCTGGAGTCCGGCCTGCCGAAGATCGCGGAAATCGCGAAAGGCCTGCCGCAGGTCGACGTTTCGGTGGACGGGGGCATCAACGCGGAAACCGGCGCGCGGTGCGCGGCGGCGGGGGCGAACGTGCTGCTGGCGGGCTCGTTCTTGTTCAAGGCCGCCGACATGCGCGATGCCATCGCCAACATGCGCTGGACGATCGAATCGGCCCGGAAGGCCGGCGCCTAGCTCCGGGGGACTTCCGGCGATTCCCATTTTTACGCAAGGAACCATGGCAACGAAATTCTACAAAGAAAACGACGGCGGCGCGCCCGAACGGCCCGCGCCGGAAACGAAGGCCGGCCCGGCGCACGATTTGGCGCGCATCCGCAATTTCAGCATCATCGCGCACATCGACCACGGCAAGACGACGCTGTCCGACCGGCTGCTGGAACTGACGGGCGCGATCGCCAAGCGCGACCAGCGCGACCAGCTGCTGGACGACATGGACCTCGAGCGCGAGCGCGGCATCACCATCAAGGCCCATCCCGTCACGATGACGTACACGGCGAAGGACGGCCGGACCTACGAGTTCAACTTCATCGACACGCCCGGCCACGTGGATTTCTCCTACGAGGTCAGCCGCAGCCTCGCCGCGTGCGAGGGCGCGCTGCTGGTGGTGGACGCCACGCAGGGCGTGGAAGCCCAGACGGTGGCGCACGCATTCCTCGCCGCGGCCAACCACGTCAAGATCATCCCCGTCCTGAACAAGACCGACATGGCGGCGG
>CAZECJ010000002.1:0-80892 GCA_964510645.1 uncultured Verrucomicrobiota bacterium
GCATCTGCAAGGAGGCGGGGCTGACCGCGATCTACGTCACCCACGACCAGAAGGAAGCGCTGTCCATCGCCGATCGGTTGGCCATCCTCGACCAGGGGCGCCTGCTGCAGATCGGTTCGCCGCAGGAAGTCTATACTCGCCCCACCAGCCGGTTCGTCGCGCAGTTCATCGGCGAGACGACCTTCGTCGAAGGCCGCGTGAAAGGGGCGCGCGGCGGACAGATCGACGTGGAAACGGCGGCGGGTTCGTGGATTTCGGCGGCCGGCGGGACGTTCGCCGCGGGCGACAAGGTCTGGCTGTCGGTGCGGCCGGAGGCCGTCCAGATGCACGCGGAGCGGACGGAAGGGGCCAATATCTTCCGGGCGCACATGCACGGCACGGTCTATCTGGGCGAGGTGGCGCAGCACTTCGCGGATCTCGCGGGCGGCGTCACCCTCAAGGCCCTCGAAACGCGTCCCCGCCTCGTCGCCCGCGACGGCGAACGCGCGGAGACCCGCGTCTTCGTCGATCCGGTGGACGTGCAGGTTTTGAAGACATGAGATTCAATGTCCAATATCCAATAACCAATATCCAATCACCAATGGAAGACTTGGAATCAGAACATCAACGGCTGTTTACTTGGTTGTTGGACATTGGACATTGGACATTGGATATTGAGATTCGATGATGATCCGCAATCTCTCCATCCTGCTCGTCCTGGCCGCGATCCTCGCGCTGCCGTTCGCGTTCCGGCAGGACACGGGGGTGCAGGCGTGGAAGGCCGGCGATCCGGTGCTGGTGATCATCACGCCGCACAACGAGGCCATCCGGCATGAATTCGGAGCGGCATTTTCGGACTGGCACGCGCGGAAGTACGGCGTCCCGGTCAAGGTGGACTGGCGCAACATCGGCGGGGCGACGGAAATCATGCGCTACCTGACGAGCGAAACCGTTTCGAGCTTCCGCGCGTGGTGGAAGGCGCAGGGCAAGGCCTGGCGGCCGGACGGCGCCGCGATCGTCCTGAGCCGCACGTTCGATCCCGACGCGAAGCCGGACGGCGTGGCCGAGGCCGATTGGGCGGCGCAGCGGGATCTGTTCCGGGCGTTCCGCGGGACGGACGACGCGAAGAAGTTTTCCAGCCAGATCGATCTGTTGTTCGGCGGGGGCTCGTACGACGGCGACAACGCGACGCGGATGGGGCTGCTGGTGCCGCCGTGGCCCGCCGGGCAGGTGCCGAAGGGGCTGCTGGCGACGAAGGCCGGCGCTGAACTGATCCCGGAAGGATTGAGCGGCGACACCTGGCGGACGCCGACCTACTACGGGACGACGGTGAGCACGTTCGGCATCTGCTACAACCGCGACCGGATGCGCGCGCAGGGCCTCGCGCGTCCGCCGGAACGCTGGGACGACTTGGCCGATCCGGCCTGGTTCGGTTCGCTGGGGCTGGCGGATCCGACCAAGAGCGGGAGCATCGCCAAGGCGTTCGAGACGATCGTGCAGGTGGAATGCCGGAAGGCGGTGGAGGCGGCGGGGTTCGGGGCCGCGACCGGGGAGTTCGAGGCGCGGATCGCGGCGGCGAAGCTCCCGGCCGGACGCATGCCCGAAGGCGTGCCGGCGGAGTACCAGCAGGCCGTCGAGGCGGGCTGGGTGAACGGCCTGCGGTTGATCCAGCTGATCGGCGCGAACGGGCGCTACTTCACCGACAGCGCCAGCAAGGTGCCGCTGGACGTCGGCATGGGCAACGCGGCGGCGGGGCTGTGCATCGATTTCTACGGCCGGTTCGAAGCGCAGGTCAGCAACGGCGGGCGCACCAACGGGGCGATGGCCTACGTCACGCCGCGCGGGGGCTCGGGCGTCAGCGCCGATCCGATCTCGATGCTGCGCGGCGCGCCGCACCGCGAGACGGCGCGGCGGTTCATCGAATTCGCGCTGGGCGAAGAAGGCCAGAAGCTGTGGTGCTACCGCGCCGGCGCGCCCGGCGGCCCGCAGAAGTACGCGTTGCAGCGCTTCCCGATCCGGCGCGATTTCTATCCGTCGGACGTGCCGGAATTCCAGAAGACCTGCGAACGCCACCGCCGCCACACGACGGACGACTTGGGCGGGCCGAACGTGGACATGTACCGGTTGGCGAACGAATTCACTTATCGCCCGCGCTGGACGTCGGGCTACTACGGGCTGTTCCGCGACTTGATCCGGGCGATGTGCATGGATGCGGGCCAGGAGCTGCGCGCGGCGTGGCAGGCGATCATCGCGGCAGGCGGCCCGGAGAAATGTCCGCGCGCGATGGCGGCGCTGGAGCGCCTGCCGCAGGCGCCCGAGCCGCTGACGTGGGCTTCGGGGCTTTCCATGGGCCGGAAATACGACCGGCTCGATCTGCTGCGGGAGTGGACGGTGCAGTACCGCGCGCAGTACGCCGAGGCCGCGCGCCTCGCGCGGGAGGAGACCGGACCTGATTCACCCACGGGACAAGCCCGTAGGGGTCTAGACCCGAAAACCGGGCAAGCCCGCGGGGGTCTACAACCGAAAGCGACGGAGGCCCGGCCATGAGGCGGAGCACGGCCTGGTTCGTTTTCGGCGCGACGCTGCTGGTGCTGGCGGTCCTGTTCTTCTGGCCGCTGGGAAAGGTGGTGTCGGGCGGATTCTGGGTGGATGGGCATTTCACTTGGCGCTACCTGCTGGGGGTGTTCGAGAACCCGATCTACGTCGAGGGATTGCTCAACAGCCTGAAGATCGCGCTGGGGACGACGGCGCTGGCGATGGTCGTGGCGCTGCCGCTGGCGTGGATCGCAAACCAGTTCGAGTTTCGGGGCAAGGCGGCGTTTTCGGCGCTGGTGCTGGTGCCGATGATTCTGCCGCCGTTCGTGGGGGCGATCGGATTCCAGCAGATGTTCGGCGCCTACGGGATGGTGAACGCGCTGTTCGGGCTGGGGGCGCGCGACTGGCTGGGCGGGGGGCAGTACGCGGGCGTGGTGCTGCTGCAGACGCTGGCGCTCTATCCGATCCTCTACCTCAACGCCGTGGCGGCGCTGGCGAACATCGATCCCGCGATGGAAGAAGCCGCGGCGAACCTCGGCTGCACGCGGCTGCGGCGGTTTTTCCGCATCACGCTGCCGCTGATGGCGCCGGGGCTGTTCGCGGGCGGCACGTTGATCTTCATCTGGAGCTTCACGGAACTGGGCACGCCGCTGATCATGAACTACACGCGATGCGCGTCGGTGCAGATCTACGATTCGCTGAAGGAAATCGGCTCGAACCCGTTCCCGTACGCGCTGGTGTCGGTGATGCTGGTGGCGAGCACGGGGCTCTACGCGCTGAGCCGCCGGCTGTTCGGCGGGCATGCCTACGCCATGCAGAGCAAGGCCAGCACGCAGGCCGCCGCGCGCAAGCTGACGGGCTTCCGCGCCCTGCTGGCGGCGCTGCCGTTCGCGACGGTGACGGGCCTGGCGCTGCTGCCGCACCTGGGCGTGGTGCTGACGAGCTTCGCCGCGCCGGGCAGTTGGTACCAGAACGTGCTGCCGGGCATCTGGACGGGGCAAAACTACGTCGAGGCCTTGGGCCACGACCTGACGGTTTCGAGCATCCGCAACAGCCTGATGTTCTCTTCGATCGCGGTCTGCTTCGACGTCGTGGTGGGCGTGGCCATCGCGTTCGTGGTGGTGCGCTCGACGATCCGGGTGCGCGGGCTGCTGGACGCGCTGGCGATGGTCCCGCTGGCGGTGCCGGGGCTGGTGATGGCGTTCGGGTTCCTGTCCATCAGCTCGGGGCTGAGCAACTGGAAGGCCATGGCGGACGTCGACTGGTGGCCGCGGCTGGTGGACGTGCGGACGAATCCGACGCTGTTTTTGGTGCTGGCCTACTCGGTGCGGCGGCTGCCGTACATGGTGCGCAGCGCGGTGGCGGGCCTGCAGCAGACGAGCGGGACGTTCGAAGAGGCCGCGTGGAACCTCGGGGCCTCGCCGGCGACGACCCTGCGGCGGATCACCCTGCCGCTGATCCTGGCGAACCTGATCGCGGGGACGCTGCTGACCTTCGCGTTCAGCATGCTGGAAGTGAGCGACAGCCTGATGCTGGCGCAACAGGCCGACTACATGCCGATCACCAAGGCGATTTTCGAGCTGTTCCAGCTGCTGGGGACGGGCAAGTACGTGGCGGCGGCCTTGGGGGTGTGGGCGATGGCCTTCCTGACGGCCACGCTGGTGGGCAGCAGCCTGCTGCTGGGCAAGAAGCTCGGTGCCGTCTTCCGCGTGTAGCGCGCGAGAGGATCTCTCGGGGGGGGCCATCGCTCGAGGAGCGATCCTCGTTGGCCGGCCACCCTTCCGCGCATCTGAATGGAGAAACAGAAGGGGGAAATGGATGCGAAATATCGGGGATGCATCCGGCTTGTAGACAGGATCGTAATGCAAGAAATGCCGTGAATCCTTTGAAATGATATTTGTATATAGCTCCCGTGCAAATAGATAAAGCGACAAACGGGCGGAGCCGTTAGGCGAGAAGGAATTAACAATACCATAACAGCAAACGAATCAAATATTAACCTCTAATATTTTGTAAATACGAGAGCGGTTCCCTATCATTATCACTCAAGGGACGAACAGGGATTGAACCGTTTTTATGTGGATGAATCCATCCAAACGACGCCGGCGCCGTAGACTTCTCCTGCAAGGTTTGATCATAGGAGCGGTGGGAATGACTGTGCTTGCCGCGCAGGCGGCGAACGTGCTGCAGACGTTCTTCGTGCCGTTGCCCGAAGACCAGATGCAGATCTCGCTGAACGCCATCGATGCGTACCGCGGGAACATCGGCGATGAAATGCGCTCGGCGATTTCGATGGTGATCGGGACGGACGGCACGATCCTGTACTACGACCACTGGGAAGACGGCTACGAGGACGACGTCACCGCGCCGGCCCAGCTCACCAGCCAGATCTGGGGCGACGGGGATCCCGACAACGGCTATCCGCCGGATTTTCCGGACGACCTGCTGGACGCCGGCGACGTGGTGCGGCTGGAGAGCACGATCGACGTGACGCGCAACAGCGTGGTGATCGAATACGACGGGCGCGACAAGGTGGCGACGACCTATCCGATCGCCATGACGCGCGGCATGTACGCGATCAACCCCGGCGAAGTGCTGGCGGAGGCCACGGGAGTGTTCGACGCCGGCACGCACGGCACGCTGTACCGCGCGCCCGTGGGCGTGGGCACCGGCACGGGCACCGGCACGAACACCATGTTCAGCTACACCGCCTTCTACGTCATGGCGGACTACGATTTCACGCGCATCGATCTCGACAAGGACAACGACGGGACGTTCGAGGAGACGATCTACCTGGACCAGGGCGAGGTCTATTTCGTCAACGGCGGCATCGTGGCCGGGGCGACGGTCAAGGGCACGCAGCCGTTCCAGTGCCATCTGGTGACGGGCGACGTCGGTTCGACCTACGAAATGCGCTGGTTCGAGCTGTGGCCGGAGTCGCAGTGGGGCACCGACTATTTCACGCCCGTGGGCACGCGGACGAACCTGACCGGGGGCACCGTGCCCGCGCTGGTCTATCTGTTCAACCCCAACGCGGAAGCGATCACGGTCCACTTCGCGACCCAAACCAACTCGGGTTCGTTCGTCGTGGCGGCCAACAGCGTCTACGACGTGTTCCAGATGCCGCTGAACAGCGGAACGCGGTTCTACACGACCAACGGCGCCCCCTTCATCGGCGTGAACATTTTCGACACGACGGTCGGCGGCGGCACCCTCTACGGCTACGTGCAGCACTGCCAGACCCACGACTGGGGCATCGGGCTGATGCCGGTCGACATGATGTCGACCATGGGCGTGGTCGGATGGGGGCCGGGGCAGGGGACGTCCGGCGGCGGCGGCAACACCAACGGCAACCCGATCTGGATCTCCGCGCTGACCAATACGACGATCTACGTAGACTACGACAGCGATCCGGACACCGGGACGCTGGTGGATCCGATCGGCAACCGCTACGACGTCGCCACCAACGTGGTGGCGCTGGAACTGGTGCAGCTGGTGGACCCGAACGACCTCGACCAGACCGGCATGCGCTACTACACGCTCGACGGCGCGGTCTTGATGGGCGCCTGGGGCCAGGACTCGGCCCGCGCCGGCCCCGGCAACCCGTTCCTCGACATGGGCTACGCCATCCCGGCCTTCCCGACCGTGCTCTCGCGGAAGTTCGCGACGCTGCTGACGGACGTCAACGGCAACGGCTATGCCGACGGCGGCGACACGATCGAGTATTTCGTGGACGTGGTCAACGTGGGCTTCGCCACGGCGAACAACGTGACCTTCCAGGACGACCTGCCGACGAACCTGACGGCCTACGTCACCAACAGCGCGCTGCTGGCTTCCGGCGGCGGCACGAACGCGATCCCCGACAGCCTGCCGCCGAAGCTGACGCGCTTCCCGTTCGACGAAGGCGGCTACAACGTGGGCACCATCGCGCTGGGGCAGACGACGACGGTCCGCTACGTGACGCAGGTGCTCTCCGATCTTCCCTCGGATTTCGACGGCTACATCCACAACAACGCCACGGTCGGCGGCACCAACGGCAACTGGACCGGCGGCTGGACGATTCCGGTCCGGATGGCCGGCCTGTCCATCCAGAAACAGACGAGCACGACCAACCTGCTCGCGCCCGGTTCCAACTTCACCTACACGGTGACCGTGGCCAACACCGGCCAGGTGACCTATACCGGCGTGAACGTCGAAGACGTCCTCCCGCTGGGCGTGTCGTACGTGTCGAACAGCGCGACGATCCAGATCTCCGGCGCGATCACCAACGTCGTCAGCGACCGCTTCAACCTGCGTTCCTTCACCAACAACAACGGAACGATCCCCTGGCTGACGGGCTGGCAAGAATTCGGGGAGGCGGACGGCGTGGCCGGCGGCGGCGTGCAGGTGAAGGCCGACGGCACGAACGGGGTGCCGCTGGAGGCCTACGCGCTGCAGATCGGCAACGCCACCCGCGCCGCCACCCGCCAGGCCGACCTGTCCGGGCACGCCAGCGCCACGCTCTCGTTCGACTACCGCCGGGCAGGCCTCGACGGCGCCACCGACTACGTGGACGTGTTTATTTCGAGCAACGGCTGGGCGTCCTCCAACCTGTTGGTGCGGTTGGCGGGGGCGGCCGACGAAACGAGCCGCACGCCCACGAGCTTCAACGTGTCGGCCTATATTTCCACGAACGTCGGCCTGCGGTTTTCCAGTTCGGCCACCATGGGCGCGGACGATTTCGTCTGGATCGACAACGTGGCGTTCACCCTGGTCGGCACGAACGCGACCTTCGCCGGTTTGCCGCCGCCGATCCTGGCGCAGAACGTGACTCTGCCGCCCGGCGGCACGCTGACGGCCACCGTCCAGGTTCAGGTGGACAATCCGCCCGTGGCGACGCAGGCCGTCAACCAGGCGCGGGTGCGCGCCGACCAGGAGCAGACCTGGATCGACTCGGATCCCGTGACGAACCGCATCGACGCCACCGAGAGCATCACGCTGGTCAAGACCTCGAGCACGACCAACCTGCTGGTGCCGGGCACCAACGTGACCTACGCGATCCTGATCGCCAACACGGGGACGGTGTGGCAGACGGGCATCCACCTCGAAGATCTCCTGCCGTTCGGCATGACCTATTCCAACGCGACGGCGGAACTGATCCGCACGTTCCCGCATACGAACGTCTTCCTCGACGTCTTCAACTCCCAGGCCCACACGAACAGCGACGGCAACGTGGCTTGGGCCGGGCCGTGGACGGAGATCGGCGACGACGGCGATCCGACCAACGGCAACCTCCGCATCATGGTGGACGGCGGTTCGATCCCGGGCCAGACCTACGCGCTGCGCACGCTGTCCACCGCGACGATCCAGCGTCCGGCGAACCTCGGCGGCTATCCCTCCGCGGTCTTGTCCTTCGACTACCGCCGCGTCGGCCTGGAGGCCGGCGAGTTCGTCAACGTCAGCGCCTCCGCCAACAACGGGGCCGCGTTCACCCAGATCGGCCAGATCGGCGGGGCCACCAACGACGGATCTTATTTCACGGCCTCGTTCGACGTTTCGGCCTATGCCTCGACGGGCACGGTGATCCGGTTCGCGGGCAGCGCGGGCCGCGACACCACCACCGATTTCGTCTGGCTGGACAATGTCCGCCTCGCCGCCTCGGCCGCCAGCGCCACCAACGCGCTGGGCAGTCCGCCGGCGCTCCTGGACGGCTATGCGCTGCCGCCGGGAACCAGCATGACCGTGCGGCTGACGGCGACGGTCGACGATCCGCTCACCGCCAACACCTTCATCAATACCGCCCGGCTGCTCAGCGACCAGCAGACGACGTGGCTCACGTCGCGCGTGACGAACGCGGCTTCGGGCGCCATCGGCATGAAGCTGTCCAAATGGACCGCGCTGTCCGGCAACTGGGACTACGGCGTCACCAACGACTACTACGTCACCATCGAGAACACCGGGTCGGTCTCGCTGACAGGCATCCGCCTGTCCGATTTCCTGCCGGCGGGCGTTTCCTACGTGGCCGGCAGCGCACAGATGGTGCAGTTCCTGGCCGTGGAAACCAACGAATTCACCGAGACGGTGTCGGACGGCTTCGGCACGGCGGCCTACGGCAACAACGACGGCACGACCAACTGGCTGGGCAACTGGATCGAGACGGGCGACGACGCCAACCCGGCCAGCGGCACCGTCCTGATCCGCACGGCGGGAGGGACCAACGCGCTGGTGTTCGAGAACAGCAACGCCGACAACGACTACGTCACGCGCACCAATGCGCTGGCGATGTCGCTGCCCGGGCGGACCTACACCAACGTGACCTTGAGCTTTGCCTACCGCCGCCAGAACTGGGACAGCACGGACTGGATGACGTTCTACCTCTCGACCAACGGATTTGGCGGGCAATCCAATCTAGTATACACGGTTCCCGGCTCGCCGCCGACTGCCGACGCGGCCTACAGCAACTTTACGGTCGACGTCACGTCGTCCATGGGACCCCTGATGGCCTTGCGGTTGCGGGCGAGCGGCACGTTCGCGTTCAACGACCGGATCAGCTTCGACTTCGTCACGTTCACCAACCGCGGCTACGAGGTCGCAACCAACGCCACGCCGAACTACTCGAGCAACGTGGTGGTCTCCGTCGTTTCGAACCTGCCCGGTCCGCCAACGAATCTGCTGGTCAACTACGTCCTGCCGGCGGGCACGAGCGTGAGCGTGCGGCTGCAGGCGACGCTGAACGCGCCGCTGACCGCGACGCAATTCGTGAACGTGGCCACGGCGACGAACAACCAGACCCCGCCGCAATCGGCGCAGGTCACCAACACCTCGGTGGCCAACTCGGTGGGCGACCGGGTTTGGTTCGACGCCGACGGCGGTGGCATCCAGGATGGCGGAGAACTGGGACTGACCGGCGTGGTGGTGCGGATCTACAGCAGCACCTCGAATCTCTTGGCGACGACGACCTCCGGCGTGGCCGGGGCCTATGCGTTCACGAATCTCCCGACGGGGTCGTACTTCCTGGAATTCGTCACGCCCACGAATTTCCTGCCGACGGCGCAGGACCAAGGCGACGACGCGTTGGACAGCGACGTCTCCACCAACACCGGCCGCACGGCGGCGTTTTCGCTCAGCGGCGGCGCGAACGACGCCACCCGCGACGCGGGCTACTTTCAGCCGTCCTCGTCGATCGGCGACTTCGTCTGGCGCGACGTCAACGGCGATGGCTTGCAATCCGGCGGCGCCGAAACCGGCATGCCGGGCGTGGTGGTGACGCTCTACGATGCGACCTCCAACGTGGTGGGCGTGACGACGTCGTCCGCGGCCGGGGCCTATAGTTTCACCGATCTGCCCACCGGCACGTATTTCCTGCAATTCGCGTCGCCGACCAACTTCACCTTCACCTTGCAGGACCAGGGCGGCGACGATGCGCTGGACAGCGACGCATCGCCCGTCACCGGCCGCACCGCGCCCTTCTACCTGCCGCCGGGCACGAGCGACACGAGCCGGGACGTGGGCTTTTCGGCCGTCGTCTATGGATTGAGCCTGAGCAAGACCTCCGATGCCGGTTCCTGCCTGGCGGCGAACGGCGTGGTCACCTATACGATCGTGGTCCAGAATACCGGGACCGTGGCGCAATCCGGGGTCGCGGTGGAAGACGTGCTGCCGCCGGGCTTAACCTACGTGCCCGGCAGCGCGAGCGCCGCGTTCTATTCGCCGACGGGCGGCATCGTGTCGGCGACGAACAATTCCTCCACCACGTTCACCGCGCCGGCGGGGATCATGTCGGCGACCGTGCAGGCGTGGGGCGGCGGCGGCGGCGGCGCGTCGCGCACGTCGAACGGCGGCGGCGGCGGCGGCGGCGGCGGCGCCTATGGCCGGGCGGCCGTGGCCGTGCTGCCGGGCAGCAACTACACGGTGAACGTCGGCGCCAGCGGCGCGGCGAACACGGCCGGCGGCGACTCGTGGTTCAGCCTCGGCTCGGCGACCGGCGTCTTGGCCCGCGGCGGCAGCGGCGGCGTCAACAACAGCGCCAACGGCGCGGCCGGCGGTTCGACGGCCACGGGCATCGGCGACGTGTTGTACGCCGGCGGCAACGGCGCGACCGGCGTGGCCGGTTCCTACGGCGGCGGCGGCGGGTCGTCCGCCGGAACCAATGCGGCGGGGGTGAACGCGACGGTGGCGGCTGGCGCGACCGCGCCTGCCGGGGGCGGCAACGGCGGCAACGGCCGGAGCGGAACCCAAGGCGGCGGTACCGCCGGCAGCGCGCCGGGCGGCGGCGGCGGCGGTTCCTATCGCACGGCCAACAACCAGACCGGCGGCGCCGGCGCCGCCGGCCGCGTGATCGTGTCCTATGATACGTCCCGCGCGACCTCCGGGACCCTCGGCGCCCCTCCGAGTTTGTGGACGAGCGGCACGTTGGGAACCGGTGCGTCGGTCACCATCACCTTCCAGGCCACCGTCGATTCGCCCTCGACCGTCACCGAGTTCCTCAACGTGGCCTCGGCCTACAGCGCGGTGCAGCCGGCGCTGTTCGCTTCGGCCACCAACTGCGCGCAGTACGCCGACGTGGGCGTGGCGAAAACGGCCACCCAGACCGATCCGGACCAGGTCGAGATCATCGAATATGTCCTGACGGCGACCAACAACGGCCCGGACATCGCCACGGGCGTGCAGATCACCGACGTGCTGCCGGGCGAGGTGCAGTACAACAGCCATTCCAACGGCGTCTACAGCGATTTGACCGGCATCTGGGACGTCGGCACGCTGGCCGTTGGCGCCGCGACGACGCTCTACGTCAACGTCACCGTGCGCGAAGGCACCGGCGGCTTGCAGATCACGAATGCCGCCGCGATCACCGACCGCGATCTCTACGACCCGAATCCGACCAACGACGTCGCCGCCGTGGTCATCGTGCCGAAGGGCGGGGCGAGCATCGGCGACCGGGTGTGGTTCGACGTCGACCGCGACGGCATCCAGGATTCCGGCGAAACCAATTTCATCGCCAACGTCCCCGTCTCCCTGATGACGACCAACGGGGTGGCGGTGACCTCGACCTGGACGTCGGCGGATGGGGTATATCTGTTCGCCAACGTCCTTCCGGGCACCTATTACGTCCGCTTCGATCTGACGAACGTCACGGCCTATGTCACGCTGGCGCCGGCCAACCAGGGCGGCGACGGCGCCGTCGACAGCGACGTGATCGGCGGCGGCACGCGGAACTATGCCTGGACGACGAATTTCACGGTTTCCGGCGGCCAGACGAATCTGGATCTGGATCTGGGCCTCATGACGCTCAAGGCCACCCGCGCCGATCTGGCCGAAGTCTGGGGCGAGTGGAAGGACGGCGAAGGGCGCGTGGGGTGGCGCACGAGCGCGGAATGGAACACGGCGGGTTTCTTCGTGTATCGCGTCGATCCGGAAACCGGAGCCGAAACGCCGTTGAACGAAATGCCGGTGCCTTCGGCCTTCGAGGCGGCCGGTGCGGTCTACGAGCTGGCGGATCCCGCCGCCCGCGCCGGCGGCGGCGGAACCTATCGGCTGGAAGAACTGGAATTGTCGGGCGGCACGATGGATCTCGGAACGCACGCCGTGGCGTTTGCGGGCGAGCCGGCCGCGGCGAAAGCCGCGCGCGCCGAAATCCGGACGGCGCGGGCGATCCGTTCGGCGAAGCCGAAAGCCGCGCCGAAGGCGGACGGACCGTCGTCCGTGCTGAAGGTCTTCGTGCGCCACGAAGGCCTCTACGGCGTCGCGCTGCAAGCCATCGCCGCCGGCATGGGCCGGACGCTCGAAGACGTGCAGGCGCTCGCGGCGGCTGAACGGTTCTCCCTCTACGCGCAAGGCAGCCCGGTGCCGACGATCTACGACGAAGCGCGCGGCCGGCTGGTCTTCCGCGGGCAAGGCCTCCGCGGGCGGTATGCGCGCGACAACGCCTACCTGATCTCGGCAGGCGACGGCCGGACGATGCCGCGCCGCGAACCCGGCGCGACGGATGGCCAGACGGTTTTCCCCGCGACGGTGCGCTTCGAGGAAGATCGCAACGTGTTCGACAGTCCCACGGTGCCGCTCGAAGACTACTTCTACTGGGATTACGTCATCGCCGGAACCAACGCGGCCTCCCTGAAGGATTTCCCGATCGACCTGACGGGCGCGGCCGGCGACGTGTCGCTGAAGGTGCGCGTGATGGGCTGGTCCAGCGCGACGAACGATCCGGACCACCGGGCGGAATTCCGGTTCAACGGAACGACGGTGGGGGCGGCGATCTTCGACGGCCAGGAATCGGTCGAGGCCGAAGTGTCCGTGCCCGCCTCGCTGGTCTCCAACGGCATGAACGTGCTTTCGGTGAAGGGTGTGCTGCAGGCGGGCGTCAAGTCCAGCGCCTTCGTGGTGGACTGGATCGAAGCGACGTTCGAACGCGAGCTGGTGCCGTTGTCCGGCACGGCGCATGTCGCCGCCAACGGCGCCTCGGCGGTTTCGGCCGCGGCCTTTGCGGCGCCGTTGGCGCTCGCCTTGGACGCGGACGGGAACCCGACGTGGATCGCCGACGAAAACGGCGGATTGCCGGGCAAGGCGTGGTCGGTTTCTCCGGAAAACATGCGCTATGCGGTCGTTGAGGCCGAAAGCCTGCCGCTGCTCGATCCCGAGCCGGCGGCGGCCGACGCCTGGTTCCTGTCGGAGACGAACCGCATCGATTATCTGGTGGTCGTCTCGCGCGCGCTCGCCGCCGCGGCGCAGGAGCTGGCGGATTACCGCGCAGGCCAAGGCCTGCGCGTCGGCGTGGCGGTCTTCGAAGAGATCTGCGACCTGATGGCGGACGGCGTGCGCACGCCGGAAGCGATTCCGGAACTGCTGGCCTATGCCGAGGGCATTTGGGCGGAGGCTCCGTGGATGGTCGTGCTGGCGGGCAACGGGAGCTACGACTACTTCGGCACGCTGGGCAGCGAGGTCAACCATCTCCCGCCGATGCTGGTCCAGACGGCCGAAGGACTGTTCGCCGCCGACGAGCTGCTCGCCGACAGCGGCGGCGACGAGTTGCCGGACGTGGCTATCGGGCGGTTGCCTGCGCTCACGGCGGAGGAATTGGCGGCGATGATCGCGAAGGTCAAGGCCTACGAGGCCGGCTTCGGGCAGAACTGGCAGGGGCAGATCGTGTTTGCGTCCGACACGAACGATGCCGCCGCCGGCCGTTTCGCGGCGGCCAACGAAAATCTGGCCTCGCTGGTCGGCGGCAAGCACGCGGCGGATGTCGTCGATCTGAACGTGACGGCCCTCACCCCGGCCCGCAACAAGCTGATGTCGTATTTCCAGAGCGGCGCGGGAATGATCCACTACACCGGCCATGGCGGCGTCGCCAACTGGAGCGCGAAGGGCCTGTTGAAGGCGACGGACGTGGCGGCGATGAACAACCCGAACCAGCCCCCGGTGGTGGCGGCGTTGAGCTGCCTGGTGGGCCGCTACGAAGCGCCCGGCGTGAACAGCCTCGGCGAATTGCTGATGCGCAAGGCCGACGGCGGCGCGGCGGCGGTTTGGGGCCCGTCGGGCCTGTCGCGCAACGATCCGGCCGTCGAGCTCGGCGCGGCCTTCTATCGCGCCGTCCTGCAGGACGGCGCCGGCACGCTGGGACGGGCCGTGTTGCGGGCGCGCCGCAGCCTGGCGGCGGACTTGTTCAAGCAGGACACCTTCGGCGTCTACAATCTGCTGGGCGATCCCGCCCTGCGCATCGCGAACAACGCGGGCGGGCATCCCGCCGACGAAACCTTCGCCCAGTGGCGCTGGCAGCGGTTTGCGCCGGCCGAATTGGCCGATGCGGAAACCAGCGGCGCGACGGACGCCAACTTCAGGGACTATGCGCTGGACGGCGGCTATGACATCGTGGCCGAGCTGCCTGAATTCGGCTATCCGTCGCCCGTCGTGGACGAAACGAGGCCTCGGGCCGACGACGGGGATGGCTTCGTCATGCGCTGGAAGCGCCGCATCCGCCGCGCCGACGTCGAATATCGCTTGTTCCTGTCGCACGATCTGGAAACCTGGTCGGACGATCCGGCTCAGCTGGAAGAAGTCGGCACGGAGCCCGATCTCGACGGCGTGATGGAAACCGTGCGCACCCGCATCAAGCGCACGGACGCGGAACGCACCTATCTGGGCATCAAGGCCAAGAAGAAGTAACGATTCGCCGGCGCTCCCGGCGCTCACCGTTTTCCACACTGTGGAAAATCAGTCCCCGCTCCCGTAACGGCGTTGCCTAAGGCGGGCCGGCAGCCTCGCCCCATGAAGCGGCAAGCATAGCGGCGTCGTGCCGACGCTTTCCAAAAACATCTATCGCTTGGCTGGCGTCAGATGCGTTTGCCCGGGGTGGGTTACCCCCCATAGTCCCGGTCCGGGGGGGGGAGTAGGGTTTGTTGGGTGCAGTGGGTATCCATTCTCCCCGCCCCCTCTGGCAAACCGGGGGGAGAAAATGCGGACCTGCTTGGATCTTTGAATCGCAACCATAAAGCACGAGAAACAAATGAAGCCGGATCGATCCATCGAAGTAGACGGAAAATCGCCGCCGGCATGTTCATGGAGGTCGGCTTGGAATGGGGCGAATCGGATTTCCATGGGACTGCTCTGGGCGGTCGCGATGGTTTTGTCGCTTCAAGAAGCCCCCGCGCAGATGGTCGATCTGGGTTCCGCCTCCGGGTTTGCCGTTCTGGCCGGCGCCGGGATCACCATCGGCGCTTCGGGCACGACCACGATCGCCGGGGATATCGGGTCGTATCCCACCGCGACCATCACGGGCACGGAAAATCTGGACTTGGACGGGACCAACCACGGGGGCGATGCGGTCACGCAGGCCGCCAAAATCGATCTGGCCACGGCGTATGCCGATGCCGCCGGCCGCACCCCCACCACGACGTATCCGCCGATCTATGATCTGGGAGGACAGACCCTCGGCCCCGGCGTCTACGACGATCCCAGTTCATTCGGGATCACCGGCATCCTGACGCTGGATGCCGGCGGCGACCCGGATGCGGTTTGGATCTTCCAGGCCGGGTCCACGCTCATCACGGCCTCGGGCAGCCAGGTGGTGTTGATCAATGGCGCGCAGGCCGGCCGCGTTTTCTGGCAAGTGGGCACGTCGGCGACGCTCGGAACGGGCACGGACTTCGCGGGAACTCTCTTGGCCTCCGCATCCATCACGCTGGCGGCCGGCGCATCGGTGGGGGGAAGCCTGTTGGCTCTGAATGGCGCCGTCACGTTGGACGACAATGCGATCGCGCGGAGCGCCGACCTCGCCGTTCTCGGCGACCGGGCGTGGTTCGACGCCGACCGCGACGGCATTCAGGATGCAGGCGAGACCAACGGGGTTACCGGCGTGCCCGTGGCGCTGCTGGACGTCGATTCGAACGTGGTGGCTGCGACCACTACCGATGCCGGAGGCCACTACCTGTTCGCGAACCTGGCCGCGGGCGGCTATCGGGTGCGGTTCGACCTCTCCACGGTCACCACGAATGTAATCATCAGTTCCGCCGACCAGGGCGGCGACGACGCTCTCGACAGCGATGCGACCACCGGCGATACGGGCGGCTACGTCGGCACGGAACTCGTCTCCATCGGCGGGAGCGAGACCAACCGGAGCGTCGACCTGGGCCTGCGGGTGCGCGGCACGACCCGCGCGTCCCTCGCCGAAGTCTGGGGCGAGTGGAGCGGCGGCGCAGGGCGCGTCGTTTGGCAGACGAGTTCGGAGTGGGGAACGGCGGGATTCTTCGTCTACCGCGTCGATCCGGAGACGGGCGCGGAAACGCGCCTGAACGACGTGCTGGTGGCGTCGGCGTTCCGCGAGGCCGGCTCGGTCTACGAGCTGGAAGATCCGGCACCCCGGGAAGGCGGTGCGGCGACCTATCGGATCGAGGAAATCGAGCTGTCGGGCGGTTCGCTGGATCTGGGTACTCACGAGGTGGCATTTGCCGCGGCGCGGCCCCGGGCCAAAGCCGCGAAGGCGACGCTGTCGAAGGCGCTGCTGGCGCTGCCCAAGCTGGCGGGGCCGTCGCCGATCCTGAAAGTGCTCGTGCGCGACGAAGGCCTCTACGGCGTGGGGCTGCAAGCCATCGCCGAGGGGATGGGAACCGCGCTGGCGGACGCGCAGGCCCTGGCGGAGACGGAGTCACTGGAAATTTCAGAGCGGGGTACGCCGGTGCCGGTGCTCTATGACGCGGCGCGCGCGCGGCTCGTGTTCCATGGCGAGCCGACGGACGACTGGTACACGCGTGACAACGCCTATTTGATTTCGGAAGGCGCGGGGCTCCCGATGCCGCGGCGCGAGCCCGGCGCGTCCTCCGGCGAATCGGTCTTTCCGGCGCAGGTGCGATTCGAACTGGATCGGTATCCGTTCGACATCGCCACGACCCGGCCCGAGGACTTCTACTACTGGGACTATGTCATCAGCGGTGCGACCAACGCGACTTCGCTGCGGGACTTTCCGCTGGATCTTGCGGGCGCGGCCGTCGCCGTCGCGCTGAAGGTGCGCCTGATGGGCTGGTCGAGCACGACCAACAACCCCGACCACTTGGCGGAATTCCGTTTCAATGGAACCCGCGTGGGTTTGGTCTCCTTCGACGGGCAGGATTCCATCGAGACCGAGGTGTCCGTGCCCGTCGCGCTGGTTTCGAATGGCGCGAACGTGCTTTCCGTGAAGGGCGTGCTGCAGCCCGGACGCAGCCACAGCTATTTCGTGGTGGACTGGATCGAGGCGTCGTTCGCGCGCGCGCTGGTGCCGCGGGCCGGCACGGCGCACTTCGCGGCCGGCGGCGCGGCGGCGGTTTCGGCGGCGGCGTTTGCCGCTCCGTTGGCGCTGGCCCTGGACGGGGAGGGGCATCCGACGTGGATCGCAGATGAAAACGGCGAGCTGCCGGCCAAGTCGTGGACGGCGGCGGAAGCCGACAGGCGCTTCGCGGTCGTCGAGTCGGCTTCCGTTCCGATGCTGGTACCGGAATCGGTGAACGCCGATCCGTGGTTCCTGTCGGAAACGAACCGCATCGATTACCTTGTGCTCACGTCGCGCGCGCTGGAACCGGCGGCGCAGGAGCTGGCGGACTATCGCTCCGCTCAAGGGTTGCGCGTCGGCGTGGCGACCTTCGAAGACGTCTGCGACGGGATGGCCGGCGGCCTGCGCACGCCGGAAGCGATTCCGGAGCTGCTGGCCTATGCGGCCGCGACCTGGGCGGAAGCCCCGTGGATGGTGGTGCTGGCGGGCAACGGGCACTACGACTATCTGGGCGCGCTGAGCAACGAGGTGAACCATGTGCCCCCGCTGATGCTCCAGACCCTCGCGGGGCTCTTCGCGGCGGACGGCTTGCTGGCGGACGCCACGGGAGACGGGGTGCCGGACGTCGCGATCGGCCGCCTGCCGGCGCGGACCGCGGCGGAGCTGACCGCGATGATCGCGAAGATTAGGGCCTACGAGGCTGCCTTTGGTTCGGCTTGGCAGAACGAGTTCGTCCTGGCGGCCGACGTCGCCGATGCGGCGGGCGACTTCTCGACGGCGAACGCGATCTTCGCCGCATTGGCGACGGCTCCGCATGCGGTGGTCGAGCGCATCGACCTGGACACGCAGGCGATCGCCTCGGCGCGCACGAACCTGATGAACCGGTTCAAGGCCGGAGCGGGCTTCATCCATTACACGGGCCATGGCGGAGTCAACAGCCTCAGCGCGCTCGGACTGCTGAAAGCGGCGGACGTCCAAGCGATGACCAACGTCCGCGCGCCGGTGGTGGTGACGCTGAGTTGCCTCGTCGGCCGCTTCGAAGCTCCGGCCGTGGACAGCCTGGGCGAATTGCTGATGCGCCAAACGCACGGCGGGGCGACGGCGGTCTGGAGTCCTTCGGGAATGTCCCTCAATCCGCCGGCGACGGAACTGGCCGAGGCGTTCTATCGCGCCGTCCTGCAGGAAGGTTCCGGTACGCTGGGGCTGGCGATCCTGCGGGCGCGCCGCGCGAGGCAGGCCAACTTCTTCACCCAGGACACCCTCGCCATCTACAACCTGCTGGGCGATCCGGCGCTGCGCATCGCCGGCAACGTGGGCGGGCATTCCTCCGATGAAAGCTTCGCGCAATGGCGCTGGCAGCGGTTTTCACCGGAAGAACTGGCCGACCCTCAAACCAGCGGCGCGACGACGAACATCTTCTTCGACTACGCGATGGACGGTGGATACGAGGTGCTGGCCGAACGGCCCGAATTCGGCTTCGAGTTGCCGGAAGACGACGGGCCCGGATTCATCTTGCGCTGGAAGCGCCGGATCCTGCGCGCGGACGTCGAGTACCGCTTGTATGTTTCAGATGATCTGATACATTGGGAAGCAGAACCCGCCGACTTGGAGACCGTTGGCGTGGAGCCGGATGTGGATGGCGTGATGGAGACCGTTCGCACGCGGGTGGACCGCCCGCTGGCCGCGCGCGTTTTCGTGGTCGTCCGGGCCCGGAAAAAGTAGGGAGAGGCTGGTGAGGGTGCGAGTCGCGAAAAACGAGAGGCCCCGCGCGGCCGGGAAGTTTTCCATACCATGGAAAACGATTCCGGTTTTTTTCCGCCCTGTGGAAAAAGATTTTCCACGCCGTGGAAAACCGACGGGCTGGGGCGAAAACGGGGCGGGAACGTGACCGCACCGAAGACCTTTCGGATGAAGGGCCGGGTGGTGCTGCGCCGAATCGGCGAGGACCGCCTGCTGGTGCCGGTATCGGGCGGCGCCGCGCGCGAGAACTGCGTGTTTCCCCTCAACGAAACGGGCGAATTCATCTGGAATTATCTGACGCAGGGCCGGACGCTGGACGAAACGGCGGCGGCGGTGGTCGCCGCGTTCGCCGTGGCTTTGGAAGAAGCGCTGCGCGATTGCCGCGGGTTCGCCGAAAAACTGGTGTCGCATGGGTTGCTCGAGGAGGGGCCGCCGTGAGCGGTTCGCCCGCCGAGATGGAGAGGACCGCCGCCCGCTGGACGGTCGATTTCCGCGCCCGAGCCGCGCAGGCGCGCCGGCCGATTTCCGCCACGCTGGAACTGACGCGGCGCTGCAACCTGCATTGCGCCCACTGCTACCTCGGCGATCAGGCCGAACAGCACCGGCGGCGCGACCGCGAACTCGGTGCGGAGGCCGTGAAGGCGGCGCTCTCCGAATGGGCCGAGGCCGGCTGCCTGTACGTGCTGATCACGGGCGGCGAACCGCTGTTGCGCCCCGACTTCGCCGATGTCTACCGCCATGCGCGCGGGCTGGGGCTGGTGGTGACGGTCTTTTCCAATGGGACGCTCGTGGACGATGAAACCCTCGCGCTGTTTCGCGAACTGCCGCCGCGCCGGGTGGAGATCAGCCTCTACGGCGCGACGGCGGAAGTCCACGACGCCGCCACCGGCGTGCCGGGTTCGCATGCGCGCGCCTGGGCCGGCATCCGCCGCCTGCACGCGGCGGGCGTGCGCGTCGGACTCAAGACCCTGCTGATGACGACCAATCTCCGCGAGTTCGCGGCCATGGAACGCCAAGCCCGGGATCTGGGCGTCCGCTTCCGCCACGATGCGGCGATCACCCCCTGCCTGCACGGTGGATCGCGCGCGCCGCTGGCGCTGCGCGTGTCGCCGGAAGAAGCGGTGCGGGCGGACATGGCGACGGCCGAGCGCCGTTCGACGTGGCGCGAGTCGATCGAGCAAGCCGCGGCGCGGCCCGAGGGGGATCGCCTCTATGGCTGTTCGGCCGGGCAGACCTTTTTCCACTGCGATCCGTTTGGCGGCCTGTCGCCGTGCCTCATGGCGGAGAGCGATCGCTGCGTTCCCGGCGGCCGCGCGTTCCGGGAAATCTGGAGCCGCGAGTTGGCGGCCATCCGCGGCCGGAAACGCACGCGGGCCGGCGGCAGCTTTTCCGGCGTTTTGCGCGGCGCGTGCGCGCATTGTCCGGCCTTCAACCGGGTGGAAACCGGTGACGAGGAAATGGAATCCGCTTACATGAAACAAACGACCCTGTTGCGTTACCAAGCGGCGATGACCCCCCCTGACGGAGAATGCCTATGAATCCCCAACCCGAACGTCAACCCTCCCCGAACGAAGACCGGCCCGTCCGCCGCCCGTACGAGAAGCCCGCGATCCAGCGGGTGGACCTGGCGCTGGCGGAAACCTTGGGCAGCGGCTGCAAACTGGACGGCGAATGCAACATGCCGCCCATCAACATCCGGGACGAGGTAGGCTCCTGAGGTCGTCCGTCCATCTGGACCTCGGTCCGCTGCGCATCCAGCTGCGGACGGATGGAACGGGGCCGGTGCGCTATTCCGCGCCGGCCTATGCGGGTTTTTTCTCGCCGGCTGCGCCGCGTCCCGGCGCCGATCCGCTGGCGGCGCTGTCCGTGGACGTCGCTTTCGGAAAATCGTCCGTGCCGGCCCGCCCGCCGTTTTGGCAGATCGGTCCGAGCTGGGCGGTTTGGGAAGAGGGGGCCGATCTGCTTTGCCTCGCCGGGTTCCATGCGCCGGACTCTGCGTTTTTCGGTTGCCGGGTGGCGCGCGACTTGTCGCGCGCGGAGCTCGCGGTGGATCCGCAATTGCCCGGTTCAGTTCCCGGCCAGATGGAAGCGCCGTTGCGCTATCCGCTGGACCAGGTGGTGTCCTGGGGCATGCTGTCGCGCATCGGCGGAGCCCTGCTGCATGCGGCGGTGGCGGTGAAAGACGGCGCCGGGTACGTGTTCGCCGGCCGCAGCGGCGCGGGCAAATCCACGCTGTCGGGATTGTGCCATGCGGAAGGCTGGCGGATCTTGAACGACGACCGCGCGCTGGTGTTTCGTCGCGGCGGCGCGTGGCGCGTGGCCGGCACGCCGTGGCATGGGTCGGGCCGCTTCGCCGAAGCGGCGGACATGCCGCTGGGCGGAATCTATTTATTGCAGCAAGCGTCCGGGAACCGATTGGAGCTGGTATCGGGTTCGCAGGCGCGGTTGGCCTTGCTGGACGTGGCGGCGGTGCCGTGGTTCGAGGATTCCTGGGCACAGGGAATCCTAGATGGGTTGGATCGGCTGGTGGGGGATGTCGAAACCCGCCGGTTCCATTTCACGAAAACGTCCGCGGCGGTACGGGCCTTGACGATTCGTCAAGACGCCCTGCGGGCGGAAGCGTGTGCATGAGGCGATTGACGCAACTTCCAGATTGCGTGTCGGATAGGACGCAAGGCATAGCGGGCCAACCCGGCCCAGCGGGCGAACCGGCTGTTCAGACGGTGGACGCGTCCGTCGCGGCGCACGCTTTCGGCCACACCGAGGACGTCTTGGGCCGGAATCCAGTCGCCCCCGGTCACGGCGGCATCGCCGATCGTGTAAACCCGCTTTGTTCGTTTTTCGTTAAAAACGCATCGGTGGACTGTTATTCTTCCATTAATCTTATATAGTATAACGCTACCGCAAAATATCGCGCTGGAGGCCAACGGCTGGATGAAGATGCTCTCTCCGTCGCGGATGGTTGGAGTCATGCTCGGCCCGAAGGCCTGGAATGAAATGGGCGTGTGTTGTCGGAGCAGCGAGGTGATGATGTCCTGAATCTCGGGCATGACGATGACGGGTTCCAGATGAAAAAGGTAGTACAAGCCATGAACAACACAAGCATCGTTTTTCGGGCGGGTCGTTTGGCTCTCGCGGCGTTGGCGAGTTGTCTGTTGTCCTTGCCCGCGCAGGCCGCCAAACCCACGGGCGAGGCCGTCGTGGCCGCCCTGACCGGCCGGGCCCAGGCGCGCGTGTTTACCGCGCCCATCCACGAAGGGCGAACGGAAATCAAAGATTTGTTCGAAGGCGCTTCCGTCGGCGAGAACGTCCGCGTAACGACCGGAAAGGACGGGCGCCTGTGCCTGGTGTGTTCGCCGGGAGCCATCCTGTGCGTCGCGCCGAATACCGAATTCATCATCCAGCAGTTGCGCCACACGGCGGATGGTTTGCCGAAAAGCGAAGAAGACCTGATCCGCCGCATCCACGTCCAGCTGCTCGGGGGCCGCCTCCGCGTGCAAGCGGGGACGCCCATGCCGACGCTGGACATCCAGATCGAGACGCCGGCCGGAACGGTCGCGGCCCAAGGCGGCTCGTTCGTGGTGGCGCAGGGCGGCCAAGGCCGCTGGAACGTCTTGAGCGAAGCCTATGAATTGGCGGTCACGCCCCGCAACGGGACCCGCGAACAACTCAAGGCGGGCGAGGCCGCCTGGATGGCCGCCGATGGAGAAGACCGGAGCGAATTCCAACCCGAAAGCGCCGCAGAAAACGCCGAGCTCTACCAGTTCGAGCTCTGCAATGCCTTTTTCGCGGATTTGGAGCCTTTCATCCACCACGAGCGGCCGTTCGACCGGGAGGGGCTCGGAGATTATATCGGAACGACCGCGCCGTTCTTCGATCTGGATTCCGGCGCGCTGGTGACGGATGCCAGTCCCACGATCCGGCCCTCGGTGTCCTCGGTCCGGCCTTCCGCCATGCCTCGGCCCGGAGAAGGGGCGCCCGGCGGACGCTGGGACGAGATCCGCATCTGGAAGTGGTTCGACGACGTCGGCACCGTGAAGGGCGTGAATTATATTCCCCGCACCGCCGTCAATTCGGTCGAGATGTGGATGGCGGACACCTTCGATCCCGACACGATCGACGAGGAACTGGGCTGGGCCCACGACATCGGCTATACCAGCATTCGCGTCCAGCTCCAGTTCGCGGTTTGGCAGGCCGATCCCGACGGATTCCTCGCTCGCGTGGACGACCTGTTCGACATCGCCGCGAAGCACGGCTTGCGCGTGGTGCCGGTGCTGTTCGACGATCTGAATCTGGCGGGCGAGCCGCCGCAGGTCGGGAAGCAGCCCGAGCCGGTTCCCGGCGAGCACAATGCCCGCTGGGTGCCCAGCCCCGGCGCCGACGCGGTGAAGGATCGCCGCCAGTGGCCCGCGCTGGAAAAATACGTGAAGGACGTGTTGGGCCAATTCAAGCGCGACCCGCGCGTCCTGTATTGGGACCTCTACAACACCGCCGGCAACGGCGGCTTGGGAGAGGACACGCTGCCGCTGCTGGACCAGACCTTCAACTGGGCGCGGGCGGTCGAGGCGTCGCAGCCGCTGGCAGTGCCTGCGTGGCGGGAATTCGGCAGCGCGATGGCCGCGCGCAAGCTCGAGCGGTCGGATCTGATCACATTCCAGAGCTTCGACAGCGCCGAGAGCATCGAGGCGCGCCTCCAGCTTTTGCGGCGCTACCAGCGCCCGATCATCTGCTCCGACTGGCTGATGCGCCAAGTGGGCAACGACTTCAAGAAAGTGCTCCCGTTGTTTTCCGTCTACCGCGTGGGCTGGTTCAACCAAGGGCTCGTCAGCGGCAAAACCCACCGGCCCATCCAGGAGGCTCGCTATCGGGCGGAGAATGAGCCCGACGTCTGGCAGCAAGACGTGCTGCACGAGGATGGAACTCCATATGATCGGAAAGAAGTGGAGCTGATCCAAGGCTTCCACTTTCTCGAAGCTCCTTGATGAAGCACGCCGTCGCCATTCTAGCCTGCCTGGCCGGTGCCGCAGTCGCGGTGCCTTCCGCCGGCTGGGCTGCGGACGACGGCTATGCCGCCGGCTTCTTCACGCGCGGGGTCGATGCGGCGTCCTACATCGACCAGGGCGGGGCGGTCATCGATCCGTTCTACGTGCCCGCCAAGACGGGGGCGCTGCTGCCGCGCGTGAGCCTGGCGATGTCGCACGAAGACAACGTGTTTCTCGATCCGACCAATGAAACTGCCGGCACCTCGATCCAGCTGGTCCCGGGTCTGCTGGCCATCTGGGGACGCCCGGCGGGGAACCATGTCTACGCCGACTACGGCCTGATCCTTCCGGTCTACGAGAGCGAAGAGGAATTGAGCGACCGCCCCAGCCACCTGCTGCGGCTGGGAAGCGTCTATCGCACGGGGAAAAGCCAGATCCAGGGACAAGTGGGCTATCGCCAACTGGAAGACGTGGATACGGTGGTAGGGGCACGCGTGGCCAAGCGGGACGTCTTGGGCGATCTGGGCGTCGAGCACCGGATCTCGGGCAAGTCCAGCGCGGGGCTGCAAGGCCGCGTGGAAATGCACGAATTCGACGCGGAAAACTATCTCGACTACAACCGCTATTATGGGGCGGGACGCCTGTATCACCGCGTGTCGCCCAAGAGCCAGGCCTTCGTGCAGGGCGGCCTCGGCCGCGACGATCCCCGGGAAGACGGCCCGCGCGCCGCCACCGATTTCTACGACCTGTCGCTGGGCGTGCGCGGCAAGCAGTCGCCCAAGTTCAATACGGCCGGTCGGGTGGGCTACATGTGGCGCACCTACGACGACGAGTTCCGCAACGATTTCGCGCACTGGATCGCCTCGCTGAAGGCCGAAAGCGCGCCGTTTGGCTTTACCACCTTTTCGGGCGAGCTGTATGCGGATATCCGCCCGGCCATCGACGCGGACGCGACCGACGTGGTGGACCAAGGGGTCACGCTTGGCGCGGCGCGGCGCCTGTTCTCCGAGCGCCTGCGCGGAAACGCCTCGGCCACCTTCGGCCAGATCGACTACTCCGGCGCCAGCGCCGCGGAGGGCGGAAGCCAGGACGGGCGGACCGACCGCTACTGGGGATTTTCCGTCGGCGTGGACTGGTGGAGCAAGGAGCGCTTCTCCGTCGGCTTGGCCTATTCCTACATGCGCCGCGACGGCAACGTGGACGGCGATCCGGAAGCGCAGGATTCGACCTCGTATGAACAAGGACGCTGGAACCTGCGCGCCAGTTGGAATTATTGAGGTCCAACCCATTCCAGCATTCCCTTTCCGGGAAGCTTGTGCTATATGAATCACATGGCGTCGCGTATGAACAGATTCGGACGGTACGGGGGGGGGCTGTTGGCTGGTCTTGCGTTCGGCTGGATGACGGGGTGCGCCAGCCCCGACCTGCCGCCGCTTCCGCCAGGCGGTCTGCTGAGCGATGCGGCCCGCCGCGTGTCGCGGGCGGATGAACCGGCCGCTCCGACGGCTTCCGAAGAGGCCGCCGCCCGGAAAACCGCCGCGAAGGCGGCCAAGAAAGAAGCGGCCTTGGCGGCCGCCGAAGCGAAGAAAACCGCCGCCGCGGAAAAAGACCGGCGCCGCAAGGCGGAGAAACAGGCGGCGGCAGAGGCCAAGCGCGCGGCCGCCGAAGAAAAAGCCGCCGCCCAAAAGACCCGGGCGTTCGCACCGGCGCAGCGGGAGGACGCGGCCTCGGAAGAGGCCCGCCCGGATGGGGTTTCCTCGGAATCCGTTCTGCAAGTGGGCGACGAAATCGACATCCAGGTTTATCGCGAGCCGGAGTTGTCCGGCACGTTCAAGATCAATGCCGCGGGCGAAATCCGCCACTCGCTCGCGGGTTCGATTCCCATGGCAGGCAAGACGGTCGCAGAAGCCGAGGCGTTTTTCACCCGGAAACTGGCCCAAGATTATCTGGTCGATCCCCGCGTCATCGTCAAGCTGCTGTCCACCCAGAGTTCGCAGATCGTCTTGATGGGCGAAGTCGAGAAACCGGGCGTCTATCCGTTGCCCTTCGGCGAAACCATGACGCTGCTGCAGGCGATCGCCGGCGCGGGCGGATTCACCGAGTTGGCCAGCCCGGACCGGGTCCGCATCGTCCGCCGGATGCCGGACGGCCACCAGACCACGCTGAAAATCCGCGTGTCGGATCTGCTGGGCGGCAAGGGCAAGCAGCGGGACGTTTCGCTGGAGCCGAACGACGTCATCATGGTCCCCGAAGTGCTGTTTTAAAAAGCGACAAATCGCAGGAAATTTGGCCGCAAGCATGCAAAAAAACCCATATATCGCCGGCGCCGCGGAAGGTTCGGACGGAGCCCTCTCGAAATTTCCCGATTGGCGCGAAGGCGTCGCCATTCTCATGGAACGCGCCTGGCTGGGCGTGATGGTCGCCGTCGCCGTCTTTCTGGTCTTCTTCTTCCAGGCCCGCCGCCAGACGCCCTACTACCGCAGCACGGCCACGCTGCTGGTCGAGGCGCAGATCCCCAAGATCCTGAACTACCAGGACATCCTGGCCTACAACACCCGGAACCTGGAATATTTCAATACGCACATCAATGCCCTGCATAGCCGCAACATGATGGGGCAGGCGCTGGAACGGAGCGGCCTGGCGAAGAAGCCCGGCTTTCTGGCCGGAAAAACGCCGGAGGAACAGGCCGAAGCCGCGCAGGGGTTCGTCACCATCACGGCGGTCGAAAAAAGCCGGATGATCAACATCGTCGTCGAGCATCCGGATCCGCAGATCGCCTCCGCGCTGGCCAACGCGCTGGCCCAGTCGTACATCCAGCAGGATCTCGACAACCGCATGGGCGCCTCCATGCAGGCCATCGATTGGCTTCGCGACCGGTCCGAGGAATATCGCGAGAAGCTGGAAAAGGGATTGCTCGAGCTTCAGGAGTATCGCGAGAAAACCGGATCGGTCTCTCTCGAAGAGGACCAGAACATCGTCATCGAGAAACTCAAGGCCTTGAACGCCGTGCTGACCGTGGCCCAGACTGAGCGCATCCAGGTGGAAACGATGTGGGAGTCCGTGCAGGAACGGCTCGACGGCCAGGTGCCGATGACCCAGATCGCGGCGGTGCTGAACGACCCGGGCGTCCAGGCGGCGCTCCAGAAACTGCAGGACCAGCAGCGCGAGGTGGCCGGTCTCCAGCAGCGCTATCGCGCGCAACACCCGGATCTGCAGCAGGCCCTCGAACTGGAGCAGAAGCTTCAGAAGCAGTTCGAAGACTCTTGCAATAGCGCCATCTACGCCTTGAAGAGCCGATTCGAGATGCTGGTCGAGCGGGAACGAAATCTCCAGGCCGCGCTGGAAGAGCAGGAAAAAGCGTCCTTCGAACTGGATCGAAAACTGGTCCGCTACAACGAACTCAAGCGGAACATCGAGGCCGATCAGGAAATCCACCAGGCGGTCATCGCGCGGATGAAGGAAGCCAGCATTTCGGAATCGCTGCCGACCGACATCATCCGCCTGGTCGAAGAGGCCCGGCCCGCCAAACTGCCGTTCCGTCCGCGTCCCGGCCAAGCCATGGTGCGCGGAGCCATCCTGGGCCTGATCCTCGGCATCGGCGCGATCTTCCTGTTCTACTATGCCGACCATCGGTTCCGCCGCAACGAGGAGGTCGAGCGCCTGCTGGGACTGCCCGTGCTCTCCACGATTCCCCTGGTTTTCGACAAGACCGTCCGCGAACGCGGCCTGATCGCGCACCTCAAGCAAACCGGCGAAGTGGCCGAAGCGTTCCGCACCCTGCGCGCCAGCCTCCTGCTGCGGGAAGACGTTCGCAATGCCCCCGTCCTGATGATCACCAGCGCCGGACCGGGGGAAGGCAAGTCCCTCATTGCCACCAATCTGGCCATCAGTTTGGCGCAGGATGGCCGCCGCACCCTGCTGGTCGGCGCCGATCTCCGTCGGCCTGTGCTCTCCAAAATCTTCGGACAAGATCGGGAAAGCGTGGGCCTCGCCGAAGTGCTCAAGGGCGAAATGGCGTGGAGGGACGCCCTGCTGGCCCAGGACGTGCCGAATCTCGACGTGATGTTGTCAGGCCGCATTCCGTCGCATCCTTCCGAACTGCTGGGCTGCAAGCCGCTGGCCGAATTCTTGCGCGAGGCGCGGGAAATCTACCAGCACGTCCTCGTCGATGCCCCCCCCGTCCTCGGCGTCAGCGACTCGTTGGTCTTGCTGCCGAACATGGATGGCGTGCTTTTCGTGGTGCGCTATGGCGTTACGCACAGCATGGGCGCCAGCCACTCGGTCCTCAAGCTGCGGGAAAGCGGCATCCCGTGCATCGGCAGCATCATGAACGGCGTCAATCTCAACTCGGTGGCCAACTACTATTATTATCGGCGCTACGGCGGCTATGCCTACCGGCATTACCAGAGCCAGCCCGCCGACGTTCCGCCTCCCGCCCAAGGATGAAGGCCCGCGGCGCTCCATTCCCGTTGGTCATGCTCCTGCTCTTGCTGGGGCTTGCCGCGTGGGCGGGTCCTGGGTCCGCGCCATGGACAATCTGGGCGCTGCCGGGCTTGGCTTTGCTGGCGCTGATAGGCGGCCTGCTGTCCGGCGGCCTTCCCGCACGAATCTGGATGGCCGGCGGAGGGATGCTGGGCCTGATCGCCTTCTATGCGTGGAACGCCTCCCATGGCTGGATCGATGGGCGCGGATTGGTCCCGCTGGCGCATCTCCGCGGGTTGCCGGCGTCCGCCTTTCCCGAAGGCACGTGGAATACCTTTCGTCTGGCCTTGGCCCTGTGCGCCGCGTTTGCCTTGGGGTTCCGGCTGTCCCGCCGGCAAATCCGCGGATTGCAGGGAATCGCGGCGGTTGCCGCGGTGGCCATGGCGTTGGTGGTCCTGATGCAGCGGTTGGAGCCGAATCCCTTCCACGTCTACGAGCACACCGGCCTCTTCGTGAACGAAAACCATTTCGCCGTTTTTTCCAATCTGTTGCTGCCGGGGGTGCTCGTGATGGCCTCGCGCGCGCGCTTCCGCGCCGTGCAGGATGGGCGGCCCGCCAGCCCCGCGGGGCTCTTCCTGCTGGCGGCCGCGCTGATGGCCGCCGCCGTGGTGCTGTGCCGCTCCCGCGCCGGCGTGGCGGTAATGGCGCTGCTGGTCGCGGCGCACGTCTGGTTGTGCCATCGAACCATCCGCGAGTATCCGTTCGCCGGCGTTCCCCTGTCTCCGTGGCTCAAGGGCATGGGCGGGCTGTCCATCGCGGTGGCGGCAGGATTCGCCGTGCGCGCCTTCTGGCGCGAATGGCAACAGATCGCCGTCATCGGACAGGAGTGGGCCTTCCGTTCCGGCATTTTGAAGGATGCGCTCGTCGCATGGCGGGATCATCCGGCATGGGGAATCGGTCCGGGCACGTTTTCCGCCGCGTTTCCGTACTACCAGTCAGCGGCGTTCGAAGGTCGGTCCATCCTGCATGCCCACTGCGAGCCGATCCAGTTTCTGGTCGAGTTCGGCGTGGCGGGGGCGCTCATCGTCCTGGTCGCCGTCGCGCTGGCGCTCTCCGCGCGCGGGCCGTCGCCCGCCGGGGCGACCGGCGAAATCCCGCCTTTCGCGGAATTGGAGCGCCGCGCCTTCGGCTTCGGCCTGCTCGCCTGCGGCCTGCATGGGCTGATCGATTTTCCCTTGCGGATTCCCCTGATCGTCCTGCTGGCCGCCACGTGGGCCGGGGTATGGGCCGGCACGGCTCCGTTGCGGAATGAAGAGGGGGAGGCATGAACGCGCCCCTACCTGCCGAATCCCTTCCCGCAAAATGGGCAGTGGAAATCCGTCCCAACGCCTCCTGGCTCGATCTGTCCCTCCGCGATCTGTGGACCTACCGGGATCTGATCCGGCTCTTTGTCCGCCGCGACGTCGTGGCGCAGTACAAGCAAACGATCCTTGGGCCGCTTTGGCTGGTGCTCCAGCCGTTGCTCACCACCATCGTGTTCACGGTGTTCTTCGGAAACGTGGCGGGCCTGTCCACCGCGGGACTGCCCAAGCTGCTGTTCTATCTCTCCGGACAAATCGTGTGGGGCTATTTCGCGGCAGTCTTGACCACGACGTCCGATACCTTCATCGGCAACGCCAACCTCTTCGGCAAGGTCTATTTTCCCCGGCTGGCGGTTCCGGTTTCAGTCCTGTTCTCGCAGCTGTTCCAGTTCGGATTGAGAATCCTGATTTTCCTCGGGTTCTTCGCCTGGTATTTTTTCCGCGGCGCTTCGATCCATCCGACGTCCGCCCTGTGGGCCCTGCCTTTGGCGCTGCTCGTCATGATGGGCCTTGCGCTCGGCCTGGGCATCTTATTTTCCGCCCTGACCGCCAAATACCGCGATCTCCGCTTCCTGCTGACGTTCGGCGTGCAGTTGCTGATGTTCACCACCACGGCCGTCCTGCCCCTTTCCGCGATGACGTCGGCCCGCTACCGGTTGTTGGTTCTGGCCAATCCCATGACCGCGGTGATCGAATGTTTCCGCCAGGCCGTCATGGGGGCGGGGGACTTCCGGCCGGCCTATTTGCTCTACAGTGCTGGATTTGCACTCCTCGTTCTGGTGGTCGGGGTTCTTTCCTTTACCCGCATTGAGCGGAACTTCATGGATTCGGTTTGAGGCAAACTGAAAAGCTGAGAAACTTAAAAAGCTGAGATGCTGAAAAGCTGAGATGCTGAAATGAGATTGAGCGAGGAATTGAGGGCGCGGACGAAGCGATATGCTTCCAGTATCATTCGGTTCTATGCCGGCCTGCAAAAACAACGGGAAGAAGTGCGCGTGGTTGGTCATCAATTGCTCCGCTCCGGCACTTCGGTGGCGGGGCACGCGCGGGAAGCGTCCAGGGCTCGCTCGGTCGCGGAGTTCTGCTCCAAGCTGGATGGACTTCTACAAGAGGCCGACGAAAGTCAGCTTTGGCTGGAGTTGTTGCATGAGGATTGCAACCTCACCGGGGACGCAATGGCGCACCTGCTGAAAGAAACCGAGGAGATCTTGGCCGTTTTCACCACGATCGTTTCGCGCAGCCGCAAAACCATTTCCAAGCCAACATGATGCTTTCCTCCGCCATTTCAGACTTTCAGCTATTCCTCCGGAAAGGAAGATGGTTTCACCCTTTTCAGCGTTTCAGTTTTCAGTGTTTCAGTTTTTTGAATTCCAGTTTTTTGTATTTCAGCTTTCCCAATGACTGACATCATTCTCCAGGTCGAACACCTCTCCAAGCGCTATCGCTTGGGCATGATCGGCCGTACGGCGCTGCACGAGGATCTGAGCCGCTGGATGGCGAAGGTGAGGGGCCGCCCGGATCCGACCCTGCGGGTAGACCAGTTGTTGAGGCGGGAGCATCTGGCGCAGCAGCAGGCGGGGACGGCTCGGGCGGCATCGGAAGACCCCGACCATGTCTGGGCCTTGCGCGACGTTTCCTTTTCGCTGCGGCGGGGGGAAGTGCTGGGCGTGATTGGCCGGAACGGATCGGGCAAAAGCACCCTGCTCAAGATCCTCTCCCGCGTCACCGCTCCCACCGCCGGCGGCGCGAAGTACAACGGCCGCATCGCCAGCTTGCTGGAAGTCGGCACCGGCTTCCATCCGGAGCTGAGCGGCCGCGAAAACGTCTTCCTCAACGGCGCGATTCTCGGCATGAGCATCCGCGAAGTGCGGCGGCGCTTCGATGAAATCGTCGCCTTCGCCGAGGTCGAGAAGTTCATCGATACGCCCGTCAAGCGCTACTCGTCCGGCATGTACGTGCGGCTGGCCTTCGCCGTCGCTGCGCATCTGGAGCCGGAAATTCTCGTGGTGGACGAGGTCCTCGCGGTGGGCGACTTCGCCTTCCAGGCCAAATGCCTCGGCAAAATGGGCGAGGTGGCCAGCCAAGGCCGCACCGTGCTCTTCGTCAGCCACAACCTGGCCAGCATCCAGAACCTCTGCCAATCGGCCCTCTGGCTCGATGGCGGAACCGTCGCCATGGAAAAGGACGAGGCGGCTCGGGTGGTGGCCGCCTACGAGAAATCCGGCCGGACCGATTCGGGCGTCGTGGAAATCCGGCCCGCGCAGCATCGCGTCGTCTCGCCGTTCCAGATCCGCCGGATCGAGATCCTCGGCCGCGACGGCCACCCCACGCCGCTGCTCAAATACGGCGAACCCGTCCGCTTGCGCCTCGTCTGTGCCTGTTCCGAAACGATGGCGGGCGTCCGCACCGGGATCGTGATCCGTTCCAACGGGCTGGTGTTGAGCACGCTTCGGTCTGGCGAATGCCGGTTCGAGGCCTCCGGGACGGGCTATGCCTTGGATTGCGCGATTCCCGGCGGAGTTTTGCTGCCCGGCATGTTCGAGCTCGACGTGGGCTCGTCGCGCGATCCGGGAAACGTCGGCCTGGATTATGCGCGAGGCGTGGGTTCGTTTTCCGTTTCGGATGCCGGCCTCGACCGGAACTGGACCTATGACCGGCACGTCGCGGGAGTCGTCCGCATGCCGGGAGAGTGGAGCGCGCCGATGGTCCTTTCAGAGCACCGCCCGATTCCCGGAGAGAGGGGAGAACGCCCATGAACGTCAACACCACCGTGACCAATCTCGTCGTCGGTTCCGAAGGCTTCGTCGGTCAGCCGCTGTGTGCGCATCTAGAACGGCTCGGCGAACAGGTCGTGCGCTTCGACGTCAAGCGCGGCGACCACGAGGACGCGCGCCGCGTGCGTCTTTCGCTTGCCGGCGTGGACCGCGTGTATTTCCTGGCCTGGGAAGTCGGCGGCGCCAAGTATCTCTACCGCGACGACGTGCAGTTCCGCCAATTGGACTGGAATCTCCAGCTTTTGCTCAACGTCATGCCGCAACTGCGCGAGTCGGGCACGCCGTTCCTGTTCGTCTCCTCGCAGTTGGCGGAGGAACACGACACCGTCTACGGCGTGACCAAGCGCCTCGGCGAGGTGTGGACCCATTTGCTGCGCGGCGTGCGGGTGCGGCTGTGGAACGTCTATGGCAGCTACGAAGACCAGACCGAGCGCAGCCACGTCGTCGCCGATTTCGTGCACCAAGCGCTTTCGAAGGGACGGATCGAGATGATGACGACGGGCGAAGAGGTCCGCCAGTTCATCCACGTCGACGACGTGTGCCGCGCCTTCCACGCGGCGTTGTCCCGGAAGCTCGCCGGACTCTACGACGTGACCTCCTTCGAGTGGGTGCGCGTGCTCGATCTGGCCCAGATCATCGCCGACCTGACCGGCGCCGAGGTCGTGCCCGGTTCCCGCGTCGGTTCAACGCCCATCACGCCCATGGTCGGCAAGGTTCCCGACTGGGCGCCGGCGCTTCCCTTGCGCGCAGGGTTGGCCCAGATGGTTGACCTCTTCCGCGCGCGCCGGAAGGCAAACGGATAGGTTCCCCGGCATGAGGATCCTGCTCTATGCCCCCGCGCTCCAAGGCCATCCCCAGGTCTATGGCCGAGTGATCGGCGACGTCCTGCTGGAGGCGGGGCACGAGGTCGTGCTGGCGTCGGCGATCGACGAAGCCGGATGGCCTGCGCAGTGGCCCGATCTCCGCCCGTTCGCCGCGAATGCCCGCGTCCAGATCGTGGATGTGCGCCGCCGCAGCGCCGGGGGACGGCCGGCGCTTTCGGCGGAGGAAATGAGAACCCTGCAGGAGGACTTTCGGATCGATTCGACCCTCCTGGTCGAGGCGGATTATTTCGCCGGGGAATTGCGGCGCATCGCGGACAAGCAGGCCCCCCGCCTGCGCGGCAGGACCGTGGGCATTTTCGCCCGGACATCCGGTTGGTTCCCGCGCGAAAACGATTACGGCGGCGCGCCCGAACCGCGGGTTTGGGGCGGCGGTCCGCGCGCCAGCCTCGGGCGCCTGAAAAACCTCGCCTGGCCCGGCCGCGATACGGCGGCCTACCTGTATCGGACCGTTTTGCTGCGGCGCCGCGCCTTGGATGCCATCGTGGTGAAAGACGAGCGCATCGCCGAGCGCTTCGGTCCGCCGGTGTTCTGGATGCCCGAAATTTACAAGGTCTTCGGCACGCGGGAGGAAGAGCGGCGGCGGGGAGATTGGGAAGCCTTTGCGGAGCCGATGCGCGACTATGCGCGGCGCGCGGGTTCCGCCAACGTGCTGCTCTATTTCGGAACCGGCGCCTGGTACAAGGGCTATGACCTGTTTCTCCGCTTGGCCGACGTCGAACCGTCGATTTATGCGCTCCACGCCGGCGCTCCCGAGCGCCGCGAGCCGGGCAAGATCATGGCGTACGATACGGCGGGCATCCGCGCACGCCTGCTCCGTCAAGGCCGGTTGTTCGAAACCAACGCCTACGTCGAAAGCGAAGAGCTCGTCCGGCTGGCCTTCGGCAGCATCGAACGTTTTGCCTCCACCCATCGGCTTACGCTCTCCAGCGGAACCGCCCTCCAGGCCCTCGACGCCGGAAAACCCGTGCTGACGCCGGCCTTGGGCCTCGTGGGCTATCGGACCCGGCGATACCATCTCGGCCTGACCTACCGGTATTTCGACGACGCGGATCTCGCCGCCAAATGGCGCGAGTTCCGGCAAACGCCATCCACCGCCTTCGCGCAGCCGATCGCGGACTTCATGAAGCGGTTTGGTCGAGACGAGGTGGCCCGGACCTTCCGCGCGCTGCTGCTTGGCGAGGGGGGGGGAGCGTGAAGGAATACTCGTTCAGGCAGAAAGCCGGCGCGCTGCTGTTCGATGCCCCGCGCTTGCTTGGAGTCCTGCACGGCACCGGCCGCTGGATGCGCTATGGCAATCGGGGCGATCGTTTGCGCTTCGATCCGGAAGGCCGGGGCGTGGCGTGCGAGTGGGAATTCACCCGCACCCTCCACGTGTGCGACGTGTTTCCCGCGTTCGGGCGGAAACTGCTGGACGCCGCCTTGCGCGATTGCCCCATTCGCCTGGAGGAGACACCGGCACTGGCCGCATCGGACGGTACCGAGCCCGGAGTCTGCTTCATCGTCGGCCACCGAGGACGGGAGCGGCTGCCGCAGCTGTTGCTGGTGCTGAAAGCCATCGCTGCCCAAACCGGCGTTTCCTTCGAGTGCATCGTGGTCGAGCAGGACGCGTCGCCGCAGGTGCGCGACGAATTGCCGGATTGGGTCAGGTACGTGCACGATCCGATCGGAGATCCGGAAACGCCCTATTCCCGTTCGCGGGCGTTCAACGCCGGGGCGGCCTTGGCGCGCGGCCGGGTCCTGATTCTCCACGACAACGATCTGTTGGTTCCGGAACGATACGCGGAATGCGCGGGGAGGTTGGTCGGAGAGGGCTTTGAGGTCGTCAATCTGAAGCGATTCATCTTCTATCGCTCCGAAGGAATCCGCGCCGGACAATCGCCGCTGGCCGGGAACGTGGAATCCGTTTTGGAAAACGCCACGGGCGGCGGCAGTTTGGCCGTCGCGCGCGAAACCTTCGATGCCCTTGGCCGCATGGACGAATCCTTCGAAGGCTGGGGGGGGGAAGACGTGGAGTTCTGGCAGCGGGCCAAGACCCGCCGCGTCTGGAACTACGGGTTTCTCCCGCTCGTCCATCTTTGGCATGCCGATCAGCCCGGCAAAACGCCGGCGAAAAAAACGCGAGGGATGGCGCGGCTCAAGCAATTGTCCGATATCCCGCCGGAACGACGCATCGAAACCCTGTTGCAGAAGGGGAGGATGCCATGATCTGGTTGGTCATCCCGGGCGCCCGCGAGGGCCTGCGCGGGGCGGGGCAGTGGAAAGATCTGCAGGGCATCCGCCTCGTCCTCGGTCCGTTGGACGCCGAGTGGCGGGAATTCCGGTTCGACGAGCGGAACCTGGACGCGTTGATCGCGCAGGTCGGCGCCTCCGAATCCACGGTGATCTGGTACTACACCTTCTGGCCGGAGGCGCTGGAGGAGCTCAAGCGCCGCTGCCCGCGCGTCCGGATCGTGCTGCGAACGGTCAATGCCGAGGCCTTCCAGCATTGGATCCGCGCCGGAAAAGACTGGCGAAGGCTGCGGGGCTTGCCGCGCGACGTCTATGGATGTTTTCGGTTGCTCTGGCGCGACCGGCGCTGTTGCCGCGCAGCGGACGCGCTGGCGGGCATCAGTTCCTGGGACGATGCGCACTACTGGTCGCGCCTGGCCGGTGAGTCCGAGGTGATCAGCGCTCCGTATGTTTGCCCTTGGCCCCAACTGCTGCCGGAAGTGCGGTCCTTGCCGTGGCCAGCGCGCGAAAACGCCATCGTCTGTCTGGCGGGAACGCGGGACCCCATCGGCCGCAGCCATGTCGCCGGTTTTGCCGCGCTGGCCCGCCGGCCCGAGTTGTCCAGCTGGCGTTTGGCGTCGAGCGACGGCTTCATGGATGCTTCCGGCGACGAATTTCCGCCCCATGTGGAGCGGCTGGGCCGCATCGAGGAGCCGTGGGAGCAACTGTGCAAGGTCAAGGCGGTGGCGGTTTTGTCGCCCTTGGGCTACGGCTACAAAACCACGGTGGCCGATGCGCTGGCCGCCGGTTGCCACGTGCTGGTTCATCCGCGCCAGCACGCGCGGCTTTCGCCCGAGGAGCGCGCCAAGGCCCTTTCCGTCGATCCGGCTTCGGAAGCCGATGTCCGCCGTCTGGCCGCCGCCTTGGCCCGCCCGCCCGCCGGCGATGCGGGGGACGAATCTCGTTCGCAACTCGAGCGAAGTCGATCGGCCTGGAAGAAAATTTTGCGGATATGAATCCCGTGCGATTGAATTCCATCCATTACGTGCAATACCGCTTGGGCCTGGCGGCGGCCTCCACCCAGACGTCGGAAACGGAACGGGCATGCCTGCGCCGCCATGCGGCAGGGAAAAAGCGTCTCGTGGAGATCGGCGTGTGGCACGGCGTCAACACGCGGGCGTTTCGCGAGGCGATGTCGCCGGAAGGCGTGATTCTCGCCGTGGATCCCTTTCAGCGCTGTTTTTTCGGCATCCGCGGTTTCGGCTGGGCGCGGCGCATCGCCCATCGGGAAGTGGAGAAGACGAGCAACGGCCGGGTGGTGTGGATCGAGCGGTTGGGCCGGGAGGTGCCGTCGCTGGAGGAGGTCCAGCCCTTCCTGCCGGTGGATTTCATCTTCATCGACGGCGACCACACCTACAAGGGCTTGCGCGACGATTGGCAGGCCTGGAAGGACCACGTGGCCGCCGGCGGCATCGTCGCCCTCCACGATTCGCGTTGCCGGAATGGATGCGGGTCGGAACGATTCACCCGGGACGCGATCCTACGGGACTCTGGATTCGAGCGGACGGACGAAATCGACTCCCTGACGGTCCTGAGGAGGAAGGCATGAATGCGCCGGCCGTTTCCGTCGTGATGGGCGTGTACAACAACGCCGACACGCTGCCGGCGGCGCTCGACAGCATCCTGTCGCAGCACAGCGCGGAACTGGAATTCATCGTCGTCGACGACGGTTCCACTGACGGCTCCGCCGCGATCCTCGATGAGGCAGCGAAAGCGGATTCCCGCCTGAAGGTCGTACACAAGAAGAACGAAGGCCTGACCCGCGCGCTGATCGACGGCTGCGCTCTGGCCGTCGCGCCTTGGATCGCGCGCCAGGACGCCGACGATGTTTCGCTGCCGGGCCGCCTAGCCGCGCTGCTGGATTTGACCCAGCAACGTCCCGATGCCGTTTTGCTGGCTTCGGCGGTTTGGTGTGTGGGACCTCGGGGGGAACGGCTGCGGGAGGTTGAGGTTGAATCCGATCCCGCGGTGGCCCGGCACCAACTGCTGAATGAAAAGATCGGTCCTCCGGCGCATGGCAGCGTGATGTTTTCGCGGGAGGCCTATCAAGCGGTCGATGGCTACCGCGCCTGTTTCTATTACGGCCAGGATTCCGATCTGTGGATGCGGTTGGCCGAACGCGGCGGCGTCGCCTATCGGATCGAGCCGTTCTATGCCTATCGCTGGGATCCCAATGCGATTTCCGGCGCGAGCCGGTCGCTGCAACGGAAGTTTGGCCGGTGGGGACAGGCCTGCCGTCGCGCCCGGGCGGTCGGAAAAAGCGAAGAACCGTTCCTCTGCCAAGCGGCACACCTGGCCGACGATATTCGTCGCGGCCGCGTGAAAATGGCGCGGGCGGCGGATCGGGCGATCGGCCTTTACCATGCCGGGTGCCTGATGGAAATGTCCGATCCATCCGGCGCGCGGGACTACTTCCGGCAGGCGGTCTCCGTCCATCCGCTTTTCGTGCGAGCCTGGCTCAAACTGCTGGGAATCGGAAGGCGGGCCTAGCATGCGCTTCCTGATCGGTTCCGACTACCTGCCCGACCCCAACGCCGGTGCGGCCGGCACGATCTATTGGACCAGCCGGGCGCTGGAAGCGCTGGGCCACGAAGTCGATGAATTCTGGGGACCGGATCTGCCGCGCCGCATCCGGCACGGCAATCTCCACTATCTGCTGGAATTGCCGTCGGCCTTCCGCCGGGAAGTGGCGGCGCGGTGCCGCCGCCGCGCCTATGACGCGGTCATCTTGGACCAACCCCATGCCTGTCTGGCCGGCGAAGATCTGCAAGCCCGCCATCCGGAGATCCTGTTTCTGAATCGCACGCAAGGTTGGGAGGGGCAGGCGGACGAGGCGCTGGCGCTCGCGGACATGCCGTCGCCGGGATTCTTGCGCGGCCGGGCGCAGGCCGCCATGCGGGGCCTGCTGGCCCGCCACCAGGATCGGGTGGTGGCTTGCGCCGACGGCATCCTGGCGGGGTGTTCGCCCGTTTGCGATTATCTCGAGCGGAAGTACGGCTATCCCCGGGAACGCGTCGCCGTCATTCCCTACGGCGTGACCGAGGCTTTCATGAGCCAACCGGCGCGACCGCCCCCGGACCGATGGAACAAGCTGTTGCACGTCGCGCAATTCGCCCCGTTCAAAGCCCCGGAGATCGTGGCGGCCGTCTTCGGACGGATGTTGAGGGAACGCCCCGAGGTCCAAGCCGGCTGGGTGTGCGACCGGAGACATCACGTGGACGTCCGGAACCTGTTCGATCCCGATCTGCGGGACCGGTTGTGCCTCCACTCCTGGACCGATCAGCAGGCGTTGGTGTCCCTTTACGATGCCTTCGGCATTTTTCTGTTCCCGTCGCATTACGAAGGATTCGGCAAGACGCCTTTCGAGGCCATGGCTCGCGGGCTGGCCGTCGTGGCTACGAAGGTCGGCGGATTGGTCGATTTCATCCGCGACGGCGAAAACGGATTTGTGTGCGAACCCGGCGACGGGGAAGGCTTGGCGCGGCGGATCGAACAGCTGCTGGACGATCCGGCTCTGGCTGCGCGGCTCGGGGCGCAAGCGCGCCGGGACGTCCAGGAATTGACCTGGACGAACCACGCCCGGCAACTGGTGGCGTTCGCGGAACGCCGGCTGGCGGAAAAGCGGCGGGCGGGCATGAGGGAGTCCTAGGCGCCATGTTGTATTTCGTGATTCCATTGCGCGATCGAAGCACCACGTCCGACTGGCCCGGCGTCTGCCGCTTGCTGGAGCGCACGCTGGCTTCTGCCTGCGGACAGCTTCACGAAGATTTCCGCGCCGTCGTGGTTGGCCACAGCCGGCCGATCGGAATCCAGTTCCCGTCCCGCTGCGAGTTCCTCGAGGTGCCGTTTCCGCCCCCCGCGGTCCATCCAACCGATGCCGGGGACCGCCGCCTGTTTCTCCTGCATTCCGACAAGGGGCGCAAGCTGTTGCATGGGCTGGAGCGGGCCCGGGCGATTCCGGGTTCCTACGTGATGTTTCTCGACGCGGACGACCTCGTCAGCAACCGCCTGGCCGGTTTTGTCGCGGAACGGGCCGGCGCGAACGGATGGTATGTCGATCGCGGCTACCGCCTGGACGAGCATCTGCGGCACGTCGTGTTCTGGCGACGCCGCTTCTACGAAGAGTGCGGATCCAGCTACTTGATCCGTTCGGACCTCGCGCCGTTCCCGGATCGGCTGGACGATACCCTGGACCTGTCGGATTATTTCGTCCGGCGATACGTGGTGCATGCCTACATCCGCTCGGATCTGGAGAAAAGGGGAGTCCCGCTGGCCCCCCTGCCGTTCTACGGCGCGATCTATTCCTTCAACGGCCAGAACTTCTATGCATCCCGTTACCGGAATTCCGATCCGCCGTGGAGAACATGGGGGCGGTGGGCCTTCAAGAGCCGATGGATCACGCCGGCGTTGCGCCGGGAATTCGGCATTCGCCCCGTGCCAGTTGAATCGACAAGCGTATAAACCCCGAAGGAGATCATGATGACATCGCGAACTGCGGCTCGACTCAAGCGTTTCATCGCCGACCACGTCGCCTTGCGGCGCCTGTATGGCGCGCTCTTGATTTTGCGCTGGCGCAAGGAATTCGAACGGCTGGGCATCATCGAAAGCCAGTTGCGCGGCGAGCCGGTGGATTCGAACGGCCAGCCCCTGCCGTGGCTGTCCATGCCGGCGATCGCTCTGCTCGAAGCCCGCGCGCCGTCCGGCTTGTCGGTGCTGGAATATGGCAGCGGGAATTCGACGCTGTGGTGGGCCCGCCGCGCCGCCCGCGTCGTCGCCGTCGAGCACGATGCTGCCTTCCACGCCCGCCTCGCGCCCCGGCTGCCGGAAAACGCCGTCAGCCTGCTGGTTCCGGATTCGCCGGACGGAGCCTACGAGCAGGCGCCCGCCCGTTACGGCCGGGTTTTCGACGTGATCGTGATCGACGGCGCGCGGCGGATCGAATGCGCCCAGGCCTGCCTGCCCCTGCTGAAGGAAGCCGGCGTGATCATTTACGACAATGCGGATTGGAAGAACGCCGCCCCCGGGTTGGCGCATCTGCGGGAACAGGGTTTTCGCTGCCTGGAGCTCCCGGGCCTGTGCGCGCTCCTGACCTGGTCCAATACCACGGCGATCTTCTATCGGGACGGCAATTGCCTCGGGCTTTGAACGCCGCAGACAGCTCCGCCGCCATGCGGGACATGCCCTCCAGGCTCCGGTCGGCTTCACGAGAGGCTGGAGCTGGCGCGCGTGAATTGATAGATTCCAGACATGCAGCCTGATGATTCCAGCGCGCACGGAAGGCGGGCCTCCGACGTCAGCGTGGTGATTCCGACCTATCGGCGCGGAGAAGTCCTGCTGCGCACGCTGGATCTGCTCTTCCGGCTCGATCCTCCGCCCGGGGAGATTCTGGTCGTGGATCAGACGGAGCAGCCGTCGGCCGAGGTGGCGCAAGCGCTGCGACGGCTGGAATCCGCCGGCCGCATCCGGGTCGTCCGCTTCTCGCCGCCCTCCATTCCCCGCGCGATGAACGTGGGCCTGCGCGAGGCGAAGGGAGCCGTGGCGCTGTATCTGGACGACGACGTCGAGCCGGCGGCGGACCTCGCGGCGGCGCACGCGGCCCGTTACGCCGGCGGTTGCGCCGCCGTGTGCGGCCAGGTGCTTCAGCCGGGCGAAGTTCCCGATCCCGCCGCGAACCAGGGGCCGCGCGCGGACGGCTTCCGCGCCGATCTCGACTTCCGGTTCTGCGGCACGCGCGAAGCCGAATTGGCCAGCGTGATTTCGTGCAACTTGTCGGTCGACCGCGAAACGGCCCTGTCCATCGGCGGCTTCGACGAGCAATTCATCGGGTCCGCCTATCGCTACGAAACCGACTTCGCGAGGCGTCTGGTCGCGGCGGGGCACCGGATCCTGTTTGCTCCCGAAGCATCCCTTCGCCATTTGCGCCTGGCTACCGGGGGCACGCGGAGCTTGGGCGACCACCTGCGCCGTCCATCGCCCTTGCATGCCGTCGGCGACTATTATTTCGCGTTTCGCCACGCTCGCGGCGCGGAGCGATGGGCCTATCTGGCCCGGCGGCTGAGGCGGGAGACGTGCAACCGATTCTACGCGAAACGCCCGTGGCAGATTCCCGCCAAGGCCATTTCGGAACTGCGCGCGTTGGGCATGGCGGTCCGGTTGCATCGCCAAGGGCCGCGCTGGGGCGGGGCGGACCGGAACGCCCGGCCGTATCGCCTTTTCGCGGTGGAGACGCATCCCATCCAGTACAAGGCGCCGTTGTTCCGGCGGCTGGCAGCGGATCCGCGCATCGATCTGACCGTGCTCTACGCGATGATGCCCGACGCTGCGCAACAGGGCGCGGGCTTTGGCGTCCCGTTCGCCTGGGACGTGCCCTTGCTCGGGGGCTACCGCCACGAGGTGCTGGAGAACCGCGCGAAGCAGCCGTCCGTGACCGCCTTTTCCGGGTGCGACACGCCGGGGCTGTTCGAGCGCTTGCGCCGCGACCAGCCCGATGCCGTGCTGGTGAACGGCTGGGGGACGAAGACCAGCCTGCAAGCCCTCTGGGCGTGCCGTCGCTTGGGCATCCCCTGCCTGGTGCGCGGCGAGGCGAACCTTCTGCGTCCTCGCGCGGTCTGGAAGCATGGGCTGCATCGGTTGCTGTTGCGGAACTACCGCGCATTTCTCGCCATCGGTTCCGCCAATCGCGATTTCTACCGCTTCCACCGCTGCCGGGAAGACCGCATCTTCTGGGCTCCCTATGCGGTGGACAACGAGTCGTTCGCCGCGCAAGCGGCCGCGCGCACCGGGCGCCGGAACGAATTGCGCGCCGCGTTCGGCATTCCGCCGGCGGCCGTGGTTTTTCTTTTCGCCGGCAAATTGGAGGAAAAGAAGCATCCGCTGGATTTGCTGGAGGCCGTGTCGCGCCTGCCGGCGGAGGTGCGCGCGCATGCCCACTTGCTGATCGCCGGCGATGGCCCTCTGCGCGGCGGATGCGAACAAGTGGCGCGCGAGCGGAAGCTGCCGGTTTCATTTGCGGGATTCCTCAACCAGGCGCGGCTGCCCGATGCCTATGCGGCGGCCGACGTGCTCGTGCTGCCGTCCGATGCAGGCGAAACCTGGGGGTTGGTCGTCAACGAAGCCATGGCGTCGGGTCGTCCGGCCGTCGTTTCGCGCGCGGCGGGGTGTTGCGCCGATTTGATCGTGGAGGAGAAGACGGGGTATTCCTTCGCTGCGCGCGACGTCCGGGGGCTGGCGGACATCCTGGCCGGCTATCTGCGCGATCCCGGTCTTGCCGCCCGCCAAGGGCTCGCGGCGGCGGAACAGATCCGCTCATTCGGCTCTGAAACGGCGGCGGCCGGCATCGCGGCGGCCGTGGCGGCTTGCGCGGAGAGGCGGCGGCCATGTTGAACCTCATGCTGCTGCTGGTCTTGGGCGGCTGCGCCTTGGCCTTGGCGAATTGGCGATGGGGGATCGCGGCCGCGATCGTGATCGGCCTGCTGCAGGATCCCCTGCGGAAACTGGTCCCGGGCTCTCCCGGCTATCTGGCCATGGCCTCCATGCCGATTTGGCTGGCCACCATGGCTTCCGCCGCGTTTGCCGACCAACTGCCGATCCAGCGCTTCTTCTCCGGTTTTCCTCGCTTGGGAAAATGGATCGTCGCCATGATCGCCTATCTGGCGATTCCGGCGATGATTTCGGCCACCTACGGGCGCAACACCTGGATGATCACGCTGCTGGGCGCGTTCGTCTATCTCACGATGTTCTTGGTGCTGGTGGCGGGGTGGCGCTATCCCGGCGGGACCCACCGCATTGGATGGATCTTGGGTTTCTACGTGATCGTCGCCGCGATCCTGTTGGCGGGCGGACCGATGGACGCCTGGGGCTGGAGCGAACGCTTTCCCGCCATCGGCACCGCCGCGATGGGCCACGTCTGGGTGACGCATCGCACGGGCGCGGCCGTGTACATGTTGGCGGGGTTCTTCCGCGGTCCGGACGTGATGGGCTGGCATGCGGCGCTCGTATTCATGATTTCCGTCATCATGGCGTTTCGGGCCCGCGGCGCGGACCGCTGGCTCTGGATCGCGCTGGCCGTTTGGGGCGTGCTGAACATCTGGTTGTGCGGCCGCCGCAAAATGCTTTCCATGGTTCCGATTTTCATGGGGTGCTATCTGTTGCTGGTTTTCCGCTTCAAGGACGTCCGGCGCATCGGATCGATCCTGGGCACGGTGCTGATGATCGGCGGGCTGGGGTGGTATTTCATTTCCTCGCTCTATCGAAGCGCCGCCGTCGAGGCTTTCTATCTGACGGCGTTTACCCAGGCGGAGGAACAAATCCAGCGCCATGGAGTCGATACCGTCCTGAGCACGGTCAAACAGGCGGGATTCTGGGGCTATGGACTGGGCATGTCGCAGCAAGGCATCCACCACATTTCGGCCGACAAGCCCAAGGTCTGGCAGGAAAGCGGCCCCGGCAAACTGGTCGCGGAATTCGGCGTGCCCGGGAGCCTGCTGCTCGCCGCGCTCGGCTTCATCTTCCTGAAGACGGCCTATCTGGTTGTGCGCGGAAGCCGGCGAGACGAATCGTTTTATTTCACGGCGGGCCTGTTTTCCGTGTTGGTGGCCAATCTGACCTCGGCGGTCATTTCCGCGCAGATTTTCGGCGATCCCTTCGTGGCCATGTTCCTGGCGTTTTTGGCGGGACTGCTGTTCTCGAACGCCCGCGCGGCCTCCGTGCCGGTGGCGGGAAAGGCGGAGCACGCATGAAACGACTTGCGTGGATTCGGACGTCGCCGCCGGACATCCCGGGCAGCATGGCGGCGTATGGCGATTTGGTGCGGGAGGCGACGGCTGCCCTCGCCGGCGAATGGTCGCTGACGGCCTGCGATTGCTTCGATCCCCGCGGCGGCACCTCCATGTGGCGGCACCACCTCTGGCGGCTGCGCAATGTCTGGCGCGTGCTCGCGGAGCATCCCGCCGATCTCTATCACTGGCTGGACGGTTCGATGGCCGCTTTTATCCCAAGCTCTTTGCGCGCGCGCAGTCTCGTCACGGTCCACGATCTGATTCCGTTGTTGCAGCTGCGCGGCGAATTGCCCGAACGGCCCAGCCTGCCCGCCGCCGGATTGATCCGGCGCGGCATCCGGACCTTGCGCGGCTGTGCCGGCTGGTGCGCGGATTCCCGGGCCACGCAAGCGGATTTGGCGCGGCTGGCGGGCATCGGTGCGGGCGTCGCGGTCGTGCCCGTGGCGTTGCGCCCCTTGCCGGCGCCGACTTCCGTTTCGATTCCCGGACTGGATCCACCCGCGCGCTTCATCCTGCACGTCGGCAACAACGCAGCCTACAAGAACCGGGTGGGCGCGCTGGACGTCTTTGCCCGCCTGATCGATTTTCCCGACCTGCATCTGGTGCTGGTCGGTCCGCCGCCCACCGGGGCGCTGCGCGCCGCCGCCGCGCGGTTGCCGCGCGTGCATTTCGCCGGGCCCGTGGCCGACGCGCAATTGCACGGCCTCTATCGTCGCGCCGCGTTGTTCCTTTTTCCCAGCCGCTACGAAGGCTACGGCATGCCGGTGCTCGAAGCCATGGCCGCCGGCTGTCCCGTCGTTTGCTCCGCCGCGCCCTCCCTCGTCGAAGTGGCCGGCGACGCGGCGCGCTTCGCCTCCGCGTCGGATCCCGCCGCGCTGGCTTCGCAATGCCGGGCTTTGCTCGCGGACGAAGCCCTCCGGCAGGAGATGACCGAACGCGGCCGGGCGCGCGCCGCTTCTTTTGACGTTGCTTCGATGGGGCGTTCCCTGATGAAATGGTACGACCAAGCGTTTGCCGCGCTGGAGGAGAAGGAGTCCCATGCCTGAATCGTCCGCTTCCCGCATCCGGGTGGACCGGGCGGCCTGTCCGAGTCCCCACTCGGCCGCCAACAAGCTGGCGCGTCTGCTGTGGCAGGTGGCCGGGCTGCTCCTGTTCCGTCCCTCGCCGTGGTTTTGGCACGCTCCGCGCCGCGCGCTGCTGCGCCTGTTCGGCGCGCAGGTCGGAAAACACGTCCAGATCATGCCGTCCGTCCAGATCTGGGCGCCGTGGAACCTGGCGCTGGGCGACCATGCGACCGTCGGCTCCGGCGTGGATCTCTACGACGTGGACCGCATCGAGATCGGCGCCCACGCCACGGTCAGCCAGCGCGCCTTTCTGTGCACGGCCACGCACGACGTGGACCACCCGAACATGCCGCTGCAGACCGCGCCCATCCGGATCGGGGCCGGCGCCTGGGTCTGCGCCGAGGCCTACGTGCATCCCGGAGTGGCGATCGGCGTGGACGCCGTCGCCGGCACGCGCGCCGTGGTGCTGCACGACGTGCCGCCGGGACAGATCGTCGGCGGCAACCCCGCGAAATTCATTCGCCTGCGGAAGCTCGGGAACGCGGATTGACCGATGGCGGAACCCGTTTCCATCTCGGCGGTCGTTCTTTCCCACAACGAAGCGGCCAACCTGCCGCGCTGCCTCCGCGCGCTGCGCGACTGCGCCGAGACCGTCGTCGTGGACGACGGCAGCACCGACGACAGCCGGCGCATCGCCGCCGCGTGCGGCGCCCGGGTCGTCGAACATCCGTTCGTTTCCTTTGCCGACCAGCGCAATTGGGCGATGGCGTCCGCCGGGCTCCGGTGCGATTGGGCGCTGCACCTGGACGCCGACGAGGTCATGACGCCGGCCGCGCTGGAAGAGATCCGCCGCCGGCTGCCGGCGCTGTCGCCCGGCTCCGCCGGTTTTTTGGCGCGCAAGGTGATGCTGGGGCAGAAGTGGCTGCGGTTCAGTTCGGATTATCCCGTGTTCGTTCCGCGGCTGATTCACCGGCAGGGGCCGCGCTACGCGATGCGCGGCCACGGCGAAACGCTGGCTTCCTCGGCGGAGGCGTCCGTCTATTTCGCCGAGCCGCTGTTGCACTACAATTTTTCCAAAGGCTGGGCCGAATGGCGCGCGCGCCACTTGCGCTACGCCGCCGCCGAAGCCGCGCGCATCCGTTCCGGCGCGTCTGCGGTTTCGGGCCGTGCGTTGTTTGCGAAGGACCGATCCCGCCGGCGCGCCGCGCTGCGGGCGCTGTCCTACCGGCTGCCGGGCCGGCCGGCGCTTCGGTTCCTCTATGCCTATCTGCTGCGCCTTGGATTGTTAGATGGGCGGGAGGGCTGGACTTTCTGTCGCGCCATGGCCTCCTATGAGCGCATGATCGACGACGCTTTGCGCCAGCCGCCGGAAACCGGGAGCCCATGAACGTCGTGCTGGTCAACCAGTTCTTTCCGCCGGCGGCGGCGCCGACGGGAATCCTGCTGGGCGATCTGGCCGCAGAACTGGTGCGCCGGGGACACGGCGCGTCGGTCATCGCTTCGGCATCGGGCTACGGAGCGGGTCTGGGCGCGCCGGTGCCCGAAGGCGTGCAGTTGATCCGGGTCGGGCCGGAGGCCCGGCATCGGGATGGACCCGCCTCGAAATTCGCAGATTATCTGTCGTTCGCTCGCGGGGCTTGGCGGGAACTGTCGCGCATGCCTCGTCCGGATGTGCTGCTCGGCATGACCACGCCGCCGTTCGTCGGACTTTTGGGCGCGCACCTGCAAAAACGCCACGGCGTGCCGTTCGTGCTGTGGTGCATGGACCTCTATCCCGAGGCGCTGGCGGCGCATGGCTGGCTGCGCCCCTGGAATCCCATGACGCCTGTTTTGAAGGCCTTGGCGCGGGAAGAACGACGCCGGGCTTTCGCCGTCGTCGCCCTCGGGCCGGACATGGCGGAGCGGCTGGCGGCCTCGGGTGCTCGCCGCGTGGAAACGATCCCCGTCTGGAGCGCTCTCGAGATCTCGCCGGCGCGGGAAGCCGAAGCGCGCGCCTTGCGGCGCGCGCGCGGATGGGGCGACGATGAGATCATCCTGCTCTACAGCGGCAACATGGGCCGCGCCCACCGCGCGGAGGAATTCGCCGCGCTGGCCGAACGGCTGCGCGGTCGCCCGCCGCGCTGCCGGTTCGTCTTTTCTGGCGACGGCCCGCAACGGAGGGAATGGCAGCGGAAATGGGACGGGCTTTTCGAATTCATGCCGGCGGTGGCCGGAGATTCGTGCGCGGCCCATTTGCTCGCGGCCGACGTCCATCTGGTTTCCCAGCAGCCGGCGTGGACGGGCATCGTGGTGCCAAGCAAGTTTCCGGCCGCCTGCGCCCTGGGAAAGCCCGTCGTTTTCGCCGGGCCGCCGGACAGCGCCGTCGGTCGCTGGCTGGCGGAAGCCGACGCGGGGTGGATCTTGCCGCCCGGCGACGCCGCCGCTTGCGGAAACGCTGCCCGCGACGTTCCCGAGGCGGGCTTGCGCGCCCCCAAGGGCGCGAATGCGCTGCGCCTGTTCCAAGAGCGGTTCACGCCGGCGGCGAACTGTGGTAAGGTTGCGGACCTGATCGAACAGGCCGCGAAAGAACGGACATGAGCTTCGAAGCCATCCTGAAGTATCCGTCGGTTTTTCTGGCGGGCATGCTGGCTGCGCTCGTGCTGACGCCGGTTTGGCGGCGGCTCGCGCCGCGCTGGGGATTCATGGATCGGCCCGGCGACCGCAAAGTCCATCGGCGTCCCGTTCCCCGCGGCGGCGGTTTGGCCGTATTCATCGGATTCCACGTCGCCTGCGCGGTCGTGTTTCTGTTTCCCTGGAAGCCGTTTGCGGGACAGCTCTCCATCGATTGGTGGTTTCGATTTCTGCCGCTGAGCGCGGGGGTGGTGGCGCTGGGGCTGCTGGATGACCGGTACGACCTCAAGCCGCTGGTCAAATTGCTGGACCAAATCGCGCTGGGCGCCGCGGCCTACGCGCTGGGCTTCCGATTGCAGAATTTGTTTGGTTTTCCCTTGCTTGGCTGGGTGGATTTCGCGGCGACCGTGTTCTGGTTCGTCGCGCTGATGAATGCGTTCAACCTGATCGACGGCGTGGACGGGCTGGCCGCCGGCATCGCGCTGATCGCCGCCGCCGGCATCGGCCTGTCGCTCGTGTTCCGCGGCGCGCCGGGCGACGTGTTGCTGTTTCTGGGCTTCGCGGGCGCCTGCCTGGGTTTCTTGCGCTACAATTTCGTTCCCGCCAGCGTGTTCCTCGGCGATGCCGGCAGCCTGTTTCTGGGATTCACGCTGGCGGCGTTGTCCATTTCCACGAACTCGAAAGCCTCGTTCATGGCCGGCCTCGGCGTGCCGATGCTGGCCGTGGGGGTGCCGCTGTTCGACGTGGTTCTGGCCGTCTGGCGGCGCTCCATGCGCCGGATCTTGAATCACGCTTCGGGACAGGATGCCGGGGCGGGCATTGAAAACGCGGATGCGGACCATCTGCACCACCGCTTGCTGCGGCGGGGATTCGGGCAGGGGCAGGTGGCCGGATTCCTGTACGCCGCGACCCTGCTGCTCGTCCTCGTCGGCCTGCTGGCCAGCGCGTTCAACGATCGGGCGCTGGGCATTCTGGTGCTGGCCTTCCTGCTGGCGGCCTACACCGTCGTCCGCCATCTGGCGGGCATCGAACTGCACGAGAGCGGCCAGGTCGTCCTGCAGGGCCTGGCGCGGCCCGTGCGGCGGAATCGGACGCTCCTGTTCTATCTCGTGGGCGACCTCCTCATCTTGAATCTCGTCCTGCTGGCGGGGCACGCGCTGCTGGATTTGCAGGACGGCGTGCTGGACGTCTCCCTGAAAGCCGCCTGGCTGGGCTCCGCGCCCATGGACCTGTTCATTCCGTTCGCGGTTCTGTTGTTGTTCCGGTCCTACTCGCGCGTCTGGTATCTGGCGCGCGTGTCGGAATACGCCTCCACGGGGCTGGCCGTGGCGCTGGGCTACGCCATCGCCTGCGGGCTGCAGTTGCTCGTCGCGCGGAGCCGGGGCGAGGTCCTGTCGCTGGCGCTGTACTATCTCCTGTTGGCGGGGCTGGCCGCGCCCGCCGTGGTCCTGACCCGCGCCGCCTTGCGCGTGGTGCAGGATCTCATGCAATGGCGGACGCGCGGGCCCGGGCCCGACGGCGTCGTTCCGGCGCGCGCCCTCGTCTGCGGCGCGGGCTACCGCACCACCCTGTTTCTCCGGCAGATTTCGTTCCGCGTCCAGGATCGCGCTCCCGTCGAGGTCGTTGGGCTCGTCAGCGAAGACGCCGCCATCACGGGCCACGCCGTCCACGGCATCCGCGTCGTCGGCACCTGCCGCGAATTGCCGGCGCTGATTGCCCGCCACCGCGTCGACGTCGTCTATCTCGTCGAAGCCGTGGCCGCCGCCGAAGTCGAGAATTATGGCCGGATGCTGCAGGGCCTGCCCGTGCGGCTGGTCCGTTGGGACATCGTCGAGACGGACGTTCCGCTCCATGGATAGACTGCTGGTCAATGCGCTGTCCGTCGCGAACCCGAGCGGGCTCCACGTGTTGCTTGGGCATCTGGATCAGGTGGCGGATGCGCTGAAGGATCGCGTCCGCCTCGTGGTGCTCTGCCGCGAAGACCTGGCCGGTCTGCGCGCCGGGCTCGGGGAGCGCGCGGATTGGGAATTCGCGCCCGCGTCCACGCGCGGCTGGCTCCGGCGCGCATGCTGGGAACGCGCGCATCTCGCGCGGCTCGTCCGGAAGCATGGCGCCGGCATTTACTTCACGCCCAGCGGCATCGCCGCGCATGGGCTGGACGTTCCCCAGATCGTCTTCTGCCAGAATCCGTGGGCGCTGGTTCCCGCGGCGCGGCGGCGGCGCGACTTTTTCAAGGCGTGGCTTCAGCGCCGGGCCTATCGCCGCGCCATGCGCGCGGCCGACGTCCTGGTGTTCAATTCCCGCTACATGCAGAACGCCTATCGCGCAAACGCGGGCTTTGCGGAAAAGCGAGGCCTCGTGGTCTATCAAGCCGTGGACGCCGCCCCGCCCGCCGCCGTCGCCGTCCCGCGCAAGCCGGAGCAAATCCTTTGCGTGTCCGTGATGGCGCCGCACAAGAACGCGGAAGCGCTCGTGCGAGCCTTCCGCGACGTGCGCGACGTCCATCCGGACGCGCGTCTCGTGCTCGCCGGCTCTTGGCCGGATCCCGCCTACGAGCGCCAAATCCGCGCCCTGGTCGGGGCGCTGGGCCTGCGCGACGCCGTCGAGTTCGCCGGCTTCGTTGCGCGCGACCGGCTGGACCGGTTGCATGCCGAGTCGCGCGTCTTCTGCCTGATGAGCCGTTGCGAATCGTTCGGCATTCCCGCCATCGAGGCGCAGCGGTTCGGCACCCCCGTCGTCAGTTCCACGGCCGGCGCCATTCCCGAGATCTGCGGGCCGGGCGGGCTTTTCCGCGATCCCGACGACGTCGCCGGCATCGCCGCCGCCCTGCGGACGCTGCTGGAAGACGACGCCGAATGGCGGCGGCTTTCCGTTTTGGCGCGGGAAAATGCCGGACGATTTACCTGGAGCGAATGTTCGCGTCCGCTCGTCGAGTTGGTGGAGAAAATGGCCCGTGGGCGCTAAGCCGGAAACGGGCCGGGGCTGGGCTTGGTTGATGGTGACGCTGGCGGGGGTGTTCCCGTTCGCGTCGGACATGCTGCGCAATTTCCAGCTCTTCGCGCCGACGCAGATGGCGTGGTCCTTTGCGGCGGTACTGGCGGCGACCGGGGGGACGTATGCGTTGGCCCGGACGATTCTCCGGGGGGTCGAGGCCGCGCTGCGCCGCGCGGGCCGGCCGCCCGGGCCCCGTCTGCGGTCCGTCGTCTTCGCGCTGGCCGCGGCGCTGGTCTTCGCCGGGTTTCTCTACGATGCCAACATGACGGAGCTGCGCGTGGATTTTGGTCTGCCCCGGCTGGCGGCCGCTTCCATCGTCGTGGCGTTGTTCGCCGTCTACGGGGCCGTCGCAGAGCGGCTCGGCGCGAAACGAACGTGCCTCTTGCTGCTCGCGCTGCTGGCGTTCCGGTCGGTCCGGGCGGGGTGCGAGATCTCGGGCGCGCTCTTGCGGGGGCACGCCCTGATGTCCCCCGAGGAAATCCGCGTCTATCAAAACGTGAAACTGTCCCGCACGCCGAACGTCTACTTCATCTGCCTGGAGTCGTATCACGACTTCGGCGACATGGAGGTGCTGTACGGGCTCGACAACTCGGCGTTCCGCGGATTCCTGGAAACCAACGGATTCGCGGTGGCGGAGGGCATCTGCGCCAACGACTGGCACACGATGTCGAGCCTGCATTCCTTTTTCCGGATGGGGCATCACTACGGGTCGGGCACGTTCGGCAACCACGATTCCCTGCATGCGCGCGGATTCCTCTCGGGCAGCGGAACCTACTACAACCCCGTGTTGAACGTCCTGAAGCGCAACGGCTACGCCATCGTCTATCTGCTGCCGTCCGACTACTACTATCGCCCGGGGACCGGTCTGGTGGACGTGTCGCTGCTGGATCGCTCGTGGCCGCTGGCGCCGCTCAAGGTCAGCCTGCCGCGGTTCGTCGGCCGCGAACCGATCACCTACGTCGAGGACTATGAGCGGAAGCTGGCCGACGTCCTCTCCGCCTGGCCCGGCGACCGGCCCGCGTTTTTCTTCGCAAAGCTGGGCGCGGAGCATGTTCCCAAGCACTACGATTGCCGGACGGACCGGGCCGAATTCGTCGAGCAGTATAAAAAATCGGTTGCGGACGGCAATCCCCGGATCGAGTCGCTCTGCCGCCGGATCATCGCGAAAGATCCCGGCGGGATCATCGTGTTGGCCGGCGATCACGGCGCGCAAAGCTACCAGTCGAAGGAACGCCGGTTCCAGGACGTCATGCGCGAAGACGGCATTCCGGCGGAGCGCATCGTGCGGGACCTGCACGGCGTGCTCTTGGCCATCCGCTGGGGCGAAGGGCTGTCGCCGGAACCCTATCCCTTCCGGAGCCTGGCCAACGCGATGCGGTTCGTGTTGTACCGGCTGAGCGGCGACGAGGCGCTGCGGAAAACGGCCGTCCACGATTCGTCCTACGTGCTCGAAATGGACGGCCTGCTTTACCAGACCACGGACGATGGGCGACCGCTCTCCGAATGGAAAGCCGTGCCCCGGAGTCCTCCGGAACGCGGACCGGACGATCAGGGCCGGCGGTACAGCGCGCCCCGCACCGGCCGGACAAGCCAATAGAGCCCGCGCAGCGCGGGCGGGAGCGCGAACCACCGGAAATCGCCGTCGCCGGGCGTGAGGATCCGCCGCAGGCGATAGAAGAGGATTTCCGGCCGGGCCATGAAAGTCTCGTGGAAGCGGCGCAATTCGCCGCCATCCATCGCCCGCGCGTTTCCGCGGAGCCGAGCGACGGCTTCGGCGACGACGTCGGGCGGGGCGGCGTCGGGGCCCAGGCCGGGGCCGAAGATCGCGTCGGCGACGGCGCCGCCGGCCGCCAAGGCGTTTTCCGCGAAGGGGCATTTCTTCGCCAGCGCCCGGGCTTCCGGAACAATCCCCGGATGCCGCGCCAACAGGCCGGCGACGTCCACGAGCCACGCGATCCGTTCCCAGCCGTGCCAAACCGCATGCAGGCAACCCAGCAGCAGATGCAGGGCCGGCGTCGGCGCGCGGATTTCGCCGCCTTCCAGTTCCAGGGTTGCGAACGAATCTTGCCAGCGCCGGTTGCCGGGTCGAGGCCACGGATATTGCGGGGGAAAGAAGCGGCGTTTGACTTCCACCGTGAATCCCTCCGGATGGCGGAACGCCACGCCCCATCCATAGTGCCACAGATGCGCGCGCCGCCACGGATCTGCGATTTCCGGGGCATAGCCCGCTTCCTCCATTCCGGCGGCGAAAGCCGGATAATCGCGGCCGGCGCAAACGAAGTCGAGATCGTCGAAGCTCCGCAGGCCGGGTTCGGGCCAAGCCTGCGCCGCCAGCGCGGGGCCTTTCACCAGCGCCAGCGTCCGCAGGCGGGGCGCCAGCCGGGCGAAGAGGCGGACCGCTTCGTGCGCATGGCGCGCCGCATGCCGGGCCTGTCCGTAGGCCGCGGTCCGCAGCGCCGCGCCGGGATCCGGCAGGCCCGCCTGCAACAGTCCCAACAGCCGGTGCCGCCGCGCCCACGGAAACAGCCGCTCCCGCGCCTCCGGCGCCAGAACGGCGCCGGCGGCGTCCGGCAAGCCGTGCAGCGCGCGGAAGGCCTGCCGGGCCATTGGAAGGAAGTCGTCCACGCCCGGATTCGACACTTCCCGCCTTTGCCCGTCAACCGCAAAGACGGTTTTTCCACGCTGTGGAAAAAAGTTTTCCACGCTATGTAAAAAATCACCAAAAAATTACGTAGCATGGAAAATCCGATCGCGCGGGAACGAGCCGCGATTCCCCGTGCGGGGCGCGGGTTTTGCTTGGCGGCGGCGGAGGAGGGGGCTACAGTGGCGCGCGGTTGAAGTCGCCAGAGCGGCGCATCCCGTCCCCGGCGTCCGTAGCTCAATTGGACAGAGCTTCTGACTTCGGATCAGAAGGTTACAGGTTCGAGTCCTGTCGGACGCGCCAACGATCGGGCGGCGGGAATCCATCGGCAAAGAGGTCCGCATGAAAAAAGTCGCTGTCGTCATCCTCTCGCTCGCCGTTGCGCTCGCGGCGATTTGCGCGCTCGTTTTTCTTTTCGCGGGAAAAGAACCGCCGCGGGACAAGGGCGCGGCGCCAGCCCTCTCGCCGGAATCCGCAGCGATGGCGCCGGTTTCGCCGGCCGCGCCGCCGCCAGCCGTTCCGGCCGCCGGCTCCGCCGCGGCGCCGGCGAATCCGGCTTCCGCGGCCGTCCGCGCCATGCTGGAGGGGGCCACGCCGGACGATTGGGAGCCGGCGCTGACGGCGCTGGTGGAGACCGCCGATTCGAACGCCGTGGCGGCCTTGGCGTCGGCGATGGCGTCGGAAACCGACGTGCACAAGCTCCAATTGATCGGCCGGGCCCTGAACGGCATCGGGACCGAGGAGGCCTTTCGGATTTTCCGGGACTTCTTGAGCAACGCGAAGAACCTCGGCTATCGCGAGCATCTGGCCGGCACGATGCTGGCCCTCGAGAACTTCGATCTGTCCGGCCAGGTGCTGGACTGGATGATGGAGATGCAGCGGGTGATGGATTACGACGTCACGATGGCCTGCCAGGAGGCGGTTGGGCGGTTGGCGACGGAAGAAACCCTCGCGCGGATCGTCGCCGAGCACAGCCGGACCAATTGCAGCGAGTACATGCTGGAGCTGATGCGCACCTCGCTGGCGAACAGCGAATGCCCGGAGGCGCTCGACCTGCTCCGGGGCGTGCTGGAGCATCCGGAAGGGCGTCCCTCCGCGGCCCTGCAAGCGGCCGCGGCCCAGGCCTTGGCCCGGATCGGCACGCGCCCGGCGATCGATGCATTGATCGCCGCGCTGGAGAAATCCCCCCGCTCGCCCGCCAGCGACTATTTGGCGGAGGCGGTTTTGCTGTTGAAGGATTCCTACCTGCAGGCCTATCTGCAGGAGCAGTTCGACCGGACCACGTCGCCCAACGTGAGGTACGCCCTGGGCCACGCGCTGGCCGGAACCGTGCCGCCGCGGCCGGACGGCCCGGAAGAATCGCATTCATCCGGGGGCGGGACCGAACCCGCCGCCGGAGAAAGTTCCGCCGCGGATGAAGGGGCATCCCCTTGGATTCCGTCCGGAGCGGTTCTGCCGGCGGGGGGAGCCGCGCCGGCCGGAGTGGATTGAGGGCAGGCCGAAGGCGGCGCCGCCTTGGCGTTGCGATCGGTTTGCGCCGCGGAATTCGGACGGGGGCTCAGTAATTCACGTATCCGTAATCCTGCACCCAGCGCGGGCCCCAGTTGTCGGTAGAATTGTAATATCCAAACCCGGCGTGCCGCATGGAGCTGTTCAGGATGTTGGCTTGATGTCCGGCGCTGGCCCACCAGGCGTTCATGACGGCGGCCACGGTGGTATAGCCATAGGCGATGTTTTCGCAAAATCCATAGCTGCTCCAACCTGCGCCCCGATAGCCCGCGGCCAGGATCCGCAGCGTCATCGTCATGTTGGCCGCCGTGCTGCCGTGGTGATCGGCGCCGCCATAGTAGTGCTTGGCCGCCATGTCGTAGGCGTAGTTCTGGGCGGCGGTATTAAGCTGGGAATTCTGGGTCACCGGCACCCGGCCATATTGGCTGCGGTAATAGTTGACGCGGCTCAGCATGTCCGACCGCCAGTCGTACGTGGTTTGGTGCGTGGTGGTGATCCGGAAGCAGGCCATGTAGTTCCGGTAGGCGTAGAGTTTGACGTAATAGCGGCCGGGCGTCGGATTCGAGATCTGGATCGTTTCGACGTAGCTGTTGCCGGCCGACCGCCGGGAGTAGGAGGTGAAGCTGGGCCAACCTCCGAACTTCAGATACAGATCGACGTCTCCAAAGCCGCAGTGGCCATCATTCAGGGTTTGCACCGTGAGGCTGGCGCAGTTGGCGCCAACGTCGAAGGAGTAGCCCCCCAGCCAGACGCCGTTCCCGTTCAGGAAACTCCACCGCCCTTGGGTCGATCGCACGTAATGGCCGTTGAAGGTGCCCCACAGCGGCGCCGCCGAGGCCGTCATCATGGACAACAAGAACAAACCCGCTGCTATCCATCCCAGTCGTCGCATCGTTTTCATGATCCTGCCCTTTCTCGTCGCATATTCGAATTTCCATGGGGAAGCTTGCCGCCCGCGCCTTTCGGTTCATCTCGCCTTCATCTAGAAAATGAACCGGTTCATAACGGGTGTCAATGCCGAGCGGGGCATCGAACGATAAATTCACGTTTGGGTCTTGGCGGGTGGGCGAAGGCGGGTTGGTGCGGCGATCGGCGGCAATGCGGCCGCCGTTGCGGAGGGGCGATTCCCTTCGGCCTTGGGGGTGAACGAAATGCGGCGCGGCGAGATCACGGCTTTCCGGCGGCTGGGCGTGGCTCGGCTGGGGGCTCGGCTGGGCGTGGCTCGGCTTGACTCAAACCGCCGACAGGTGGCATTCTGCGTCGGTTTAGGTTAACCGGGTTTCCGGCGCTTGCGGCAGCTCCGCGGCAACGGAATCCTTGGAATTCCAGGAAGTGACGGCAACATGAAAATCGGTTTGGGCTCGGATCACGGCGGCTTCGAAATGAAGCAGAAGATCAAGGATCTGCTGGCGAAGCGCGCGGGCGTGGAGGTCACGGATTTCGGCACGTACAGTCCGGAATCGGTGGATTATCCCGATTTCGCGGTCGAGGTGTCGCGCCGGGTGTCGGAAGGCGCGCTGGAACAGGGCATCCTGATTTGCACGACGGGCGTCGGCATGAGCATGACGGCGAACAAGTTCCCGCGGGTGCGCGCGGCTCAGGTGTTCACCGCGAAGATGTCCCGCATGGCGCGGGAGCACAACAACGCCAACGTCCTGGTTCTCGGCGCGGCCGTGACGCCGCTGGAGGAGATCCCGGCGATCCTCGACGCATGGTTCGCGGCGGAATTCGAGCCGGGGTCGCGCCACGACCGGCGGGTCCAGAAAATCAACGCGTGCACGCTGCGGGTGACGGAACCCGAGGCGATCCACGAGCGCGACACGGAGATCTACGCGGCGATCCAGGGCGAAGCGAAGCGCCAGCGGCAGAACATCGAGCTGATCGCGTCGGAGAACTACGTGAGCCGGGCGGTGCGCGAGGCGCAGGGTTCGGTGCTGACGAACAAGTACGCGGAAGGCTATCCCGGCAAGCGTTACTACAATGGGTGCGAATTCGTGGACGAGGCGGAGCGCCTGGCCATCGAGCGGGCGAAGCAGCTGTTCGGGGCCGAGCACGCGAACGTGCAGCCGCACAGCGGCAGCGGCGCGAACATGGCGGTCTATTTCGCGATGCTGCAGCCGGGCGACACGATCCTGGCGATGAGCCTCGCCGCCGGCGGGCACCTGACGCACGGCCACAAGCTGAATTTCTCGGGCCGGTTCTTCAACGTGGTGCCCTACGGGGTGGATCCGGGAACGGAGCGCATCGACTACGACGCCATCGAAAAGCTGGCGGCCGAGCACAAGCCGCGGATGATCTGCGCGGGAGCGAGCGCCTATTCGCGCATCATCGACTTCAAGCGCCTGCGGGCGATCGCCGATTCCGTCGGGGCGCTGCTGATGGTGGACATGGCGCACATCGCGGGGCTGGTGGCGGCGGGATTCCATCCGAGCCCGGTGCCCTACGCCGATTTCGCGACGACGACGACGCACAAGACGCTGCGCGGGCCGCGCGGCGGCCTGATCCTGTGCAAGGAGGCCTTCGCGGCGGACGTCGACAAGCAGGTCTTCCCCGGCATCCAGGGCGGGCCGCTGATGCACGTGATCGCGGCGAAGGCGGTGTGCTTCCTGGAAGCCCTGCAGCCGTCGTTCAAGGAATACGCGCGGCAGATCGTCGCCAATGCGCAGACGCTGGCCGCCGAACTGGAAAAGGCGGGCCTCCGCATCGTCTCGGGCGGGACGGACAACCACCTCATGCTGGCGGATTTGACGCCGCTGGGCGTGACGGGCAAGGACGCCGCCACGGCGCTCGACCAGGCGCTCATCACCGTGAACAAGAACGCGATTCCCTTCGACAAGCAGAAGCCGTTCGTGACTTCCGGCATCCGACTCGGCACGCCGGCCGTCACCACGCGCGGAATGAAGGAGAAGGAAATGGCCCAGATCGCCGCGTGGATCGGCCAGATCGTGGCCAAGCCGGCCGACGAAAAGCTGCAACTGCGCATCCAGGACGAGGTCATCGCCTTTACCGAGAAGTTCCCCGTTCCGTAAAGGCAGGGCGGTTTCCAGAAGGCCGAATCCGGGGCCGGGAGAAATCCCGGCCCCGATTTGTTTTCCTCAAACCGGCGGCGTGCGGAGCGAAAAGGTGCGGCGGGCGTCGCAATAGAGAACGGCGTGGGCGGCGGCGCGGGCGCCGGAGGCATAGCGGGGATAGTCGCGAAGATTGCTCTGCAGGAAGAGGTCGATGGCCTTTTCGAGGGTACAGCCGCGTTCGCGCAGGTCGCGGGTCAGGCGGACGTTGAGCTGGGTGCGCCAGTGGGCTTCGACGAGGATCAGGCGGTCGAGACAAGGGCGGACGGCTTCGTGCGCGGCGATTTCGCCGTCGGCAAGGAGAATGCGGGCGGCGGACACGCGAATTTCGCGGGCGGCCTGGCCGGCGACGGGGTCGAAGACGGGCTGGCGGATGGAGCGGCCTTTCCGGAAATCGGCGAGGGTCTTCCGGAGGCGGAGCAGATCGTTGGCTTCAGGGTGGGACCCGTAGCGTCCGTGGGCCGACCGCTGGGCGCGCGGCAGGCGGAAGTCGTCCAGGGACAGGATGCGGGCGTCGGGCAGATGGTGGCGGAGCCAGCGGGAAAGCGTGCTTTTGCCGCAGCCGCCGGGCCCGCCGATGCCGATCACGAGGGGTGCCGGCGCGGCGGCAACTTCGCGCTCGAGCCACGCTTCGATTTCCCGGAAACAGTTCCGGCTGGCGGCGTTCAAATGGCTGGGACAAGTGGTCGGGATCATGGGGTTCGGATTTTTCCGTTGCGGCGCGATTTCCCGGATCGGGCGACCCGGGCGGTCGGGCGCCGGGCCGGTTCAAGCCTGGCCGCGGCTGATCTTCTGGGCGAGGTCCATCACTTCGGCGGGGGTCAGGACCGGGGGGTCGAAGCAGCGGTCGTTGATGAAGCGGATGGCGTCGCGGGTCAGGAAGACGCGGTCCTTGGAATTGGAGATCTGAAGATTCGCGAAGGTATGGGTGAAAACGGCGAGGGCGTAGATGTGATCCTCGGGGACCTTGGCGGCGAGGAGGGTGATGAACATGCGGCGCTGGCGCTCGCACTGCTGGACGGGGCTTTTGACGGACAGCGAGGTCCCGTTGGATTTGGTCTGCGTCCACTGGGCGTCGTTCGCGTCGCCGCTCAGTTTGCCGGCCCAAAACTTGGATTCGACAATGTAGATGCCGGAAGGAGCGATGACGAGATGGTCGATCTGGCAACGTTCGTGCGCGATTTGGAATGCGAGGTCGTTCAGGATGACGTGGTCGTCGGCGAGTTGCTCGGCGAGGAGGTTGGCCATCTTCTGCTCGCCGCGCCGGCCGCCATCGATGCGATAGATTTCGCGGGCGATTTCGCGAAGATGGACCTCGTAGCCGGCTCCGAGGACGGCCACCACGGCGCCCACGACGATGCCGGTAAACGTCCCGCTTTGGATCGTCGCGACAATCCCCCAGATGGCCACGGCGAGAACGGATCCCCAGACGGCGAAGCGCGTGATTTGCCGCCGGCCCAGTTCGCGCTGGATGGCCTCCTGCTGGCGGAGAAGGCTGGTTTCGTTGCGCAGGATCTTGGCCACGCGGATCTCCCCGGAAAGGGGATCAGGCCTCGGCGACGTGCTGGTTCAGGCCGTTGGCGAGTTTATCGACTTCCGCGTTGGACAGGACAGGCTTTTTGAAGCAGAAATCGTTGATGAAAGTGACGGTCTGCTCGGGGGTGAGCACGCGGCGCTCGGTATTGGTGACCTGGATTTCGGCGTTCGGATTGGCCAAGACGACGACGGAAAAGACATGTTCCCAGATCAGATTGGTGCCCTTGAGCCAGTTGCAGAGGATGCGCCGTTCGCGCAGGACCTTGCCGATCGGATTGCGGACAGGGCGGATCTTGCCGTCGGGCGCGCGGATTTTCCAGGTATAGGCGTGTTTGCCGGTGTCGCCGACGATCTTGCCGTCCCAGTTGAGGGTGTTGAGCACGAACATGCCGGAAGGCGCGACGACGAGATGGTCGATCCAGCACTTTTCCCGGCCAACGACGAGGTGCAGGTCGTTGAGCACGTAATGGTCGTTGGCGAGCTTTTCATCCAGCAAGCGGGCGACCTCGCCCTTGGCTTCACGAATGCTGGCGGTGTCGACCTGATCCCGCATCTGTTCCCGGCGCCGAGCCTCGTGACCGAAGGCCAAGAAGGCCAAGGCGCCGCCGATGAACAGGACGAAGGCGGCGGACGAGTGGCCCAGGTTCTTCAGGAAGAAGCCGACGGCCAGGAAAAGAGCTGCGGCGCCCCATTCAATGAGGCGCATGCTCTTGAGAATGCGCAGGTCGCGCTCGATGGATTCCTGGCGTTCGCGGAGATTGCTTTCGCTGGTGAGTGTTTTAGCCATGGGAATCTCCCAAATGGGGGTTGCGGATGATTCTGACGATCAAAAGGCCGGAGCTACGGGGGTTGCCGGAGCGACAGCCGGGGCGGGGGCCACCGCGGGGGCCGGTGCAACCGCAGCCGGGGCGGCCGTTGCCACCGGGGGTGCCGAAACGACCGCAGGGGCTGCCGCGGGCGCCGGCGCGACGGCCGGTGCCGGGGCCGCCTCAGGGGCCGGTGCAACCGCAACCGGGGCGGCCGTCTCCACCGGGGGCGCCGAAACGACCGCAGGGGCTGCCGCGGGCGCCGGCGCGACGGCCGGGGCGGGGGCCACCGCCGGGGCCGGTGCAACCGCAGCCGGGGCGGCGGCGACGGGATCGGCGGTGACTTCGCCGATGGCGATGGTCCGGCTGCGCTCCGTGATGCGGACGTTGACGGCTTGGCCGACGGTGGTAGCGCCCTTCACGAAAATCACGAAGCCGTCGATCTTGGCGACGCCTTCGGTGGTCGGGTTCTTCTCGGAGGGCTCCACGATGGTCGTCGCGATCACGGCGCCGGGGACGACGTGGGGCGCGGAATCGCCGGGGCCGGGGACGTAGTTGCGCGGGGCGCGGGGCGCCGGCGCCGCATAGACAGGCAGGGGCTCGGTGCCGGCGGGCTTGCCCGTGGGCATGGCGGTCGCCACGCGTTCGCGGCGCTCGACGATGCGGACGTTGACGCGCTCGCCGATGGTGGTCGCGCCGTTCACGAAGACGACGAGGCCGCCGATCTTGGCGACGCCGTCGGTCAGGGGATTCTTCTCCGAGGCTTCGGCGATGACGACGTCCATTTCGGCGCCGGCCACGACGTGGGCGGTGGGATCGCCCGCGGGCGGCACGTAGGCGGCGCGCGGGGCGCGGGGCGCCGGCGCCGCATAGACGGGCAGGGGCTCGGTGCCGGCGGGCTTGCCGGTGAGTTCGGCGAAAGCCATGCGCTCGCGACGGTCGGTGATGCGGACATTGACGCGCTCGCCGACGGTGGTCGCGCCGTTCACGAAGACGACGAGGCCGGCGACCTTGGCGACGCCTTCGGTGGTCGGGTTCTTTTCCGAGGCTTCGGCGATGACGACGTCCATTTCGGCGCCGGGGATGACGTGGCCGGCGGAATCGCCGGGAGGCGGCACGAAGGCGGCGCGCGGGGCGCGGGCCGGCATCGCATAGGTGGGCAGGGGCTCGGTGCCGGCGGGTTTGCCCGTGGGCTCGGCGAAGGCGATGCGTTCGAGGCGCTCGACGATGCGGACGTTGACGCGCTCGCCGATGGTCGGCACGCCTTTCACGGAGACCACGAGGCCGCCGATCCGGGCGATGCCCTCGGCGTAGGGATTCTTCTCGGAGGGTTCGGAGACGACGACGTCCATCTCGGCGCCGACGATGACCGGATCTCCGGCCGGGGGAACGTAGGCGGCGCGGGGCGCGCGGCCCGGCATCGCATAGGTGGGCAGCGGATCGGTGCCGGCGGGTTTGCCCGTGGGCTCGGCGAAGGCCATGCGCTCGCGGCGCTCGGTGATGCGGACGTTGACGCGCTCGCCGATGGTGGGTACGCCGTTCACGAAGACGATGAGACCGGCGACTTTGGCCACGCCTTCGGTTTCGGGATTCTTGGAGGAGGCCTCGGTAATGATCACGTCCATCTCGGCGCCGGGGATGACGTGGCCGGCGGAATCGCCGGGCTGGGGCACGAAGGCGGCGCGGGGCGGCTTCGGGGGCAGGGCTACTTCGGAGAGCACGTCGATGAGGATGGCGTCGACCACGCGTTCGCGCACGCGGGTGACGTCCACGATGGCGGTCATTCCCCGGCGGGCGGCGGGGATAAACGTGGTCATGCGGCCGATCTTGGCGATGCCGGAGGAGCGGTCGTCGCTTTCGTCGTCCACGTAGACCTTGTAGCGGTATCCCAGTTGCGGAAGGATGGGGTCGCCGCCGGTGGCGTCGATGATGCCGCCGGTGTTGATCGCGGTCGCGCCGGCCTGTCCTTCGCCCACGACGACGGTGACGACGGATTTCTCCTTGCTTTTCGTGGCGAAGATGGCGGCAACCACGAGGGCGATGCCCAAGATGGGCAGGAGGATCAGCGCGGCGGTTCGCAGGGGACTGCTGGAGGCAGGGGCGGGATCATTCATCGGACGACTCCTTATAGTTTATAAACCGTACACGATAGGGCTAACCGGGACTTTTACAAGGATAAAGAACGCGCGCAACGGTCTGCGAGGGAACGTCGGCCGGCATCCGGAAAATCGAACTTCATCGCGCGTGGCTTTCAGGGCGTTCGGTACAGGACTTCCATTTCGATGTTGGTGTACGCCGCCAGGAACTGCTTCATCACGTTCCAGCAACTGGGGCAGGGGTACAGTTCCGTGAACAGCAGCATGCGCCCCCCCGCCGCCGTGTCCGGCAGCCGCGCCGCCATGTCCTCGATGATTTTATATTCGGTGTCCACGTCGCGTTGCCAGCAGTCGAAGCCTTCCACCGCTTCGTCCTGGTTGACGCAGAGGGTCTTGAAGCGGCTGGCCGCGGGTTTGAGCGATATTTCCGCGATCGCGGCCTGGGCCTCGGTCGACAGGCCCTCGAAATCCTGGATGCCGCTGTGGGCGAAAAACTCCCGCTTGTCCAGGCCGTCGATCTTCGCGATCGCCCAGGCAAAATTGTTGCGCTGCTGAAATTGCACGGGCAGCTTCTGGCGGACGAACTCGATTCGCTTCAGGACGGCGGCATCCTTGGCCGGATCGATCTGCCGCAATCCGGGATCGCGGGTGGGCGGCGGCGGCGGCGGGACGGTATACCCTTGTGCAAAACCTGAAAGCGCGAAGGCCAAGAGGATCCAAAATGCAAAACCAAATTTGTTCATTCGAACTTCTTCCATGGCGGGGGGGGAAGCCATTTGCGATCTTCTTCACTCTTCAACTAAAATTCTGATTCTACGCAGGTCGTTGGGCTTCTGCAAGGAATATGCGCGGGGAATCGCTTGTGCCCGGCCCGAATATGGTATAGTAGGAAACGTCGCGCGGGAAAATCGGTTTACCCGCCGGCAGGTGAGGATGACCATGAGGCTGCAGGAAAGACAACGGTGGGCGCGGGAACGCATCGTGCCCGCGGAGATCGGGAAATATCTGCGCGCGGACGGCTCGGATTTCGTCAACGACGCGGAGATTTTCCGTCTGCTGCAGGAAACCGGCGAGCCCGCGGCGGCGCAGGTGCGCGACGTCGTCGCGAAGGCGCTGGCGGTGCAGACCCTTTCGCAGGCGGAAGTGGCGACGCTGCTGCGCGTGCGCGATCCGGGGCTGTGGGACGAGATGCGCGCGGCAGCCGGCGCCATCAAGCGCAAGGTGTACGACAACCGCATCGTGACGTTCGCCCCGCTCTACCTGAGCAGCAAGTGCGTGAACAACTGCGTCTATTGCGGCCTGCGCAGCTCGAACGACGCCGTGGAACGGCGCGTGCTGGCGATGGACGCCGTGCGCGCCGAAACCGAGGCGCTGGCCGGCAAGCTGGGCCACAAGCGCTTGATCGTGGTCTACGGCGAGCATCCGGAATCGGGCGTGGACTACATCGCCGAAAGCATCCGCGCGGTCTATTCCGTGAAGGTGCAGACGCGCCGGGGCGTCGGCCAGATCCGCCGCGTGAACGTGAACGCCGCGCCGATGCGCGTGGCGGAGCTGAAGGTTCTGCACGAATGCGGGCTGGGCACCTACCAGGTGTTCCAGGAGACCTACGACCGGCGCGCCTACGCGCAGCTGCATCCGGCGGGGACGATCAAGGGCGACTTCCGCTGGCGGCTGACGGCCATGCACCGCGCGCAGGACGCGGGCATCGACGACAACGGCATCGGCATCCTCTGCGGCCTGTCCGACTGGCGCTTCGAGCTGCTGGCGCAGCAGGCGCACGTGCACGAAATGGAGCGCTTCTGCGGCATCGGCCCGCATACGCTGTCCTTCCCGCGCCTCGAGCCCGCCGTCAACACGCCGTTCCTCGAGCAACCGGCCTGGCGCGTCAGCGACGCCGATTTCGAGCGCATCGTGGTGCTGGCGCGGCTGGCCGTGCCGTATGCGGGCCTGATCATCACCGCGCGCGAATCGCCGGAGATGCGCCGGCGCCTGCTGCCGCTGGGCGTGACGCAGATGGACGCCGCCTCGAACGTCGGCGTCGGCGCCTACGCCGACGGGCAGGAAAAGCAAAAGGGCGAGCGCCAGCAGTTCATCCTGGGCGACCCGCGCGGCCTCGACGAGGTCGTGCGCGAGTGGGCCGGCTTGGGCTGCATCACCAGCTTCTGCACCGCGGGCTACCGCTGCGGGCGCACGGGCAAGTGCATCATGGACCTCCTGCGCAGCGGCGCCGAGGGCAAGTTCTGCAAGCTCAACGCCGTGCTGACCTTCAAGGAATGGCTCGACGACTTCGCCACGCCCGAAACCCAGGCCGTCGGGGAGGCGCTGCTGCAAAAGGAACTCGCCGAGGTGCGCCGGACCCAGCCGAAGATCTGGCCGGCGTTCTGGGCGAACTACGAACGCACCGCCGCCGGCGAGCGCGATCTCTACTTCTAGGATGGACAGCGCCCCGCGCCCGGTGGCAAGATGACTTGTTTGTGAGGACAGAACCGTGACCATTCGATTGTCGCCCAACCATCGGCTGAAGCCGCTGTTCGACCGGAACCACGTGGCGTGGCTGAGCGAACAGGAGGCCGAACACCAGGACATCCGCCCGCTGCGCATCGGCATCCTGAACATCATGCCGCACGCGGAGGACTACGAGTTCAACCTCTTGGCGCCGATGGGCCGCAGCATCCTCCAGATCGTGCCCATCTGGATCCGGCTGCAAACGCACGACTACAAGAGTTCCGACCACGCCCACCTCGACCGGCACTACGTGCCCTACGACTGGGCGCAGTCCGTGGCGTCCCTCGACGGCCTGATCGTGACGGGCGCGCCGGTCGAAGAGCTGCCGTGGGAGACCGTGACCTACTGGAAGGAACTGTGCGGGATCGTCGATGCGGCGAAGGCCGGCGGCACCTGCATCCTCGGCATCTGCTGGGGCGGCCTCGCGCTGGCGAAGTACCTCGGCATCGAGAAGAAAATGTATCCGCAGAAGGTGTTCGGCGTCTATCCCACGCGCAACCTCGTGCCGGGCCATCCCATCACCGGCGGGCTCGACGACGTGTTCCAATGTCCGCAGAGCCGGCATTCCGGCATCGACGACGCCGTGCTCGAGGCCGCGGAAAAGGACGGCAAGCTCCGCCTGCTCGCGCACGCGGAAAAAGGCGGCTACACGATTTTCGAGACCCCCGACCACCAGATCGTCATGCATCTGGGCCACCAGGAATACAATTCCTCGCGCCTGCTGAGCGAGGCGCGCCGCGATCTCCTGAAGAAACGGCCCGACGTCGGCCCGCTGGAAAACCTCGACGAGAAGAACCCCGTCAACACCTGGCGGGCGAACCGCAACGAGTTCTTCAATTCCTGGATCAAGTACGTCTACCTGACCACGCCCTTCGCCAAGGCGCAGACGGCGTCCGCGCGGACCAACGAGATCGTGGTGGCCGACGGCCCCGGCGGCGCGACATGAGGGTGGCGGTCATCGGCGACGGGGGCTGGGGCACCGCGCTGGCGCTGACGCTGGCCCGCAACGGCCACGCCCCGCGCGTCTGGGGGCCGGCGGCCGACTACGTCGCGGAAATCCGGGCAACCCGCCGCAACCGCAAGTTCCTGGCCGGCGTCGAGCTGCCGGACACCATCGCCTGGACGGCCGATCCGGACGAAGCGCTGGCCGGCGCGGAAGCCGTCGTCATGGTCGTGCCCTCGAAATACGTGCGCGCCACGCTCGAAGGCTTCGCGGCCGCGTACCGCGCCGCGGGCGCGCCGCCCGTCGTCAGCGCCACCAAGGGCTTCGACGAATCCACCCAGGAGCGCATGACGGAAATCCTCTCCGAACTATGGGGCGCGCAGCATCCGGCGGCGCTGTCCGGCCCGAGCATCGCGCCCGAAACCGCGCGCGGCGTGCCCACGGCCGTGACGATCGCCTGCGCCGACGAAGCCATGGCGCGCCGGTTCCAGGAGCTCTTCACGGGCGACACGTTCCGCGTCTACACGAGCGACGACGTGCGCGGCGTCGAGCTCGGCGGCGCGCTGAAGAACGTCATCGCCCTCGCGGCCGGCATCTGCGACGGCCTCGGCTTCGGCAACAACGCCAAGGCGGCGTTGATCACGCGCGGCCTGGCCGAGATGGCGCGCCTGGGGGTGGCGCTGGGCGCGCATCCGCAGACCTTCTACGGCCTGAGCGGCATCGGCGACCTGATGGTGACCTGCATGAGCCCGCACAGCCGCAACCGCACCGTCGGCGAGCGCCTCGGGCGCGGCGAGACCGTCGCGCAGATCCTGTCCGGCATGGAGCAGGTGGCCGAAGGCGTCTGCACCTGCGGCCCGGCGCTGGCGCTCGCGCGCGCCGCCGGCGTGGCCGCGCCCGTCATGGAACAGGTCGACGCCATCCTGCACCGCGGCAAGCAGCCCAAAGCCGCCGTCGTCGAACTGATGCGCCGCGATCCGCGCGCCGAACGCGATTAGGAATTCCGCCGTGCCTATCGCCGAAAAAACGACCCTCCTGCTCGTGGACGACCACGCCATCGTGCGCCAAGGCCTCGCCGCGCTGCTGGCGCGCGAAGCGGACTTTGCCGTCGCCGGCGAGGCGGGCACCTACGAAGACGGCCTCGCCGCGCTGTTCAGCCTGAATCCCGGCGCCGTCGTGCTGGACCTGTCCCTCCGCGACCGCAGCGGCCTCGACTGGATTCGCGCGGCGCGCGCGCAAGGCTACGCCGGAAAAATCCTCGTGCTCTCGATGCACGACGAAGGCCTCTACGCCGAAAAGGCGCTCCGCGCGGGCGCGCAGGGCTACGTCATGAAAGACCAGGCCGAAGACGCGCTCGTCGCCGCGCTGCGGAAGGTGATGGCCGGCCAGACCTACCTGAGTCCGGCGGCGGAAAAGCTCCTGGCCGGGCATCCCGGCGCCGCCGAAAAGGAAGCGGACGGATTCGAAGGCCTCACCGCGCGCGAAAGCGAAATCCTCTCCGCCATCGGCGGCGGCCTCACCACGCGCGACATCGCCGAGAAATTCGGCCTGAGCGGGCGCACCGTCGACGTGCACCGCGTCAACATCAAGCGCAAGCTCGGCTGCGCCTCCCTCGCCGAAGTGCTCGTCAAGGCCGTGGAATTCAAGCGCGCGCAAGACGAGGCCCTCCAGCCCCCGGCGCTCTGAGCCCCTCCGATCCTCCGTCCCCGCTGCGGGGAGTCGCGGCTCGTCAGAGGCCGTCGTCGATCGTTCCCGCCGTGACGACGATCAGGAGATGCTTTTGTTCTTCGACTTCCCGGCTGCTGCGGAACAAGCGCCCCAGCCATGGAATGGCACCGAGGACGGGCACTCGATCTTCAATGCGTTTCGTTTCCTGCTGGATCAGGCCACTCAGGACGACCGTGCCGTGGTTGGGCAGGGACAGGGTTGTCGCGGTATGGCGGGCGGTACGGATGGGTTGGGGGAACTGGGCGGTGCGCGGGATGCCGTCGATGCCTTCATAGGGGATGGCATATTCCTTCCAAGCCAGGTCCGAGGCCACTTCCGCGTCCACTTGCAAATCGATCCAGTCGCGCCGGGCGTCGTACGTCGGCGTGGCCTCCAGCGTGACGCCCTCCGCGATCGTTTCGAAATGGCTCGGCACCACGGCCACCCCCCGCACGACCTCTTCCCCGTTCGTTTCCGCGAAGGAGCGGATCTCCACTTCGGTGGGATAGCGATATTCGCGGACCACCTTGACGGTCGCGTTCGATCCGGACCGGGTCCGGACTCGCGGGGCCGACAGCACGTCCATGCCGTGGGAGGTTTGCAGCGCGGCGAGGAGGTGGGTGTCCTGCCGCGCGATGGAAGTGAATCCGTTGGTTCCGTTCAGCTTCCATTCCCCGGCGACGGATTTGGCTGCGGATTCGGAAAATTCGACGAAGCGTACTTCGACCTCGATCAAAGGGGGGGCCGCCAGTGCGGTCCCCGCCAAGAGGAGGCTGCCTATCCATGCCCAGGGGAATTTCATGTTTTCTCCTTCCCAGCGGCCCCGAAAAACCAGGAGTCGTTTTCGAAGGTACACACCCGGATGCGGGGAGGCAAGACGCTTCCCGCGACAGACGATTCTCGGTTTCCGGAGTAGAAAGTTTTCCACGCTGCGGAAATCATTTTTCCACGGCGTGGAAAAATCGGGCAAAGTTTTTACGTTCTACGTAATTTTCGCTGAAAGTTTTTACGTTCCGTGGAAAACCGGGGAATATACTTGTTTGTAAACAAGTATATTTCGACCGAGATGCGCGGGGCGTCAGTCGAGCGAGTATTCCAGAAGGGCCGCATGGAACGCATCGCCCGAGCCGGCGAGTAGACGCTCGGAGCCGGAGGCTCCGGCAGGCACGGCGGCGAGGGCGGGCGCGAGGTTGCCCATGACGGCTTCGACGTCCTGATGGACCAGCTTCCCGCCGCTGTCGTAGACGTAGAGCACGGCGAGATCGGGATGCAGGTTCTTCCGGACCGCCAGATAGGCGGGGGCATCGGCGCGGAACGTCACGGGGATGGCCGCCACGGCGCCAAAGCTCCGGCAGCCGGGGGCTTCCAGCCGGCGGACTTCGTTGCCGTCCAGATCCACGATCCGGATCTGGTTTTCTTCCGTGAGCAGCAGATTGGGCCGGTCCGGTTGGCCCGGCCAATCGACGAGGGCAAATGCGGAGGATGTCGTATCGAGGTTGAGCTTGCTCTCGAACAGCCCGGTCGCGCCCACGGTCGTGAAGTCGGTCGCGCGGCCGGCATTCTTGGACTGGCTATAGAAGATGCCCTGCCGGCCGTTGCGGAGGACATTCGCCATTTCCAGATGTCCCGGCGAATCGATTGGGTGGGTCCAGCGGATCTGGCCGGCTTCGTCCACGAGCAGGAGTCCGCCCCCGTAGCGATAGAAAACCGCGAATTCGGGCCGGCCATCGCCGTCGAGGTCTCCGCTGCCTACGCCGTCGATCGTCTGGCCGGGAGCCAGTTTTTCGCCGGCGCGCCAGAGTTCGTTGCCCTCGGCATCGAGGAGGGCGGCGTATTCGAACAGCTTGTGGACGATGAACTGGCCGGTGAACACGCCCTCGGCCCATACCGGGGCGACCGTTTGGTAATAGTTGGTCGTGAACTCCAAACGGGTTTTCACGGCATAGCGGGCGTCGAGCCGGACCGCGCCCCGGTGGAAGGCCACGAGGAGTTCCCCGGAACCGTCGATCCGGTGGATGCCGCAGATGCCGCGCAGGTCCTGATCTTCCAAGACGGTGCGACGGGTCAGAACTCCAGGGGCGGGCTTGGCCAGCAAGGCCTTGAGTTCCTCCGGGCGTTCGTTGCGCATGGACATCATGCCGACCTGGAAGGACAGGGGCCGGAAAGCAAAGAAAAAGAGCGGCAGGCAGGCGAGAACGACGATCCAGCGGACGAGCCGGCGCGCCTTCGGGAAGAACCGCACGACGAGACGGTCCGCCAGCCACGGGAGGACGAACCACATCACCGAGCCCAAAACCCCGAAGGAGATCAGCGGCGAGCTCATGACGGCTTTGCCGACGGCGTCGGGCAGCAGCGTCTGGAGAAGCCAGAGCGGAGCGTCCAAGACGACGAAGGGCAGGAAGGCCAATCCCGCCGTGCTGGATTTCGAACTGGACATGGCCACGTAGGCCAGCACCGCCAGAAGGAAATGAAGCGCGGCGGTCATCAGGCCGATTTTAAAGCCGACGGATTTGGGCGTCATGGGCGATCTCCTGGGCGGGTTTGGGTTGGTTCGATGAACGGGGCGAGGAAGGCTGCGACGGCGGCGCGCCATGGGTCGGGATATTTCGCGGCGTAGGAATCGTGGCCGACGTCGTTGAAAACGACGAATTGCTTGCGGCGGCTGGGAGCGGCCTCGAAAACGCGGCGGCCTTCGTCGAGGGTGGCGCGGGGATCGTCCGCGCCGTGCAGGAAGAGGACGGGGCACTCCAGCGACGTCGCGTAATCGACGGGATTGTGGGCGAAGCCGTTGAAGCCGAATTGCCGGCCGCCCCAGAACGTCAGCAGCTCGGCGGCGGGGAACGCCGGCACGCCCATGGCGTCGAACCGGTTGCGGACCGTGCCGAGCATGGCGTCGAAAACGGATTCGAGGATCACCGCGTCCGGGGAGACGCCGAGTTCATGGATGGCGCGGAGGATGGCGGCGGAGCCCATGCTCTGGCCGTAGAGAATCCGCGCGGCATGCGGCAGACGTTCCTGCGCGTAGCGGACGGCGGCGGCGACGTCTTCCGCTTCGAGCCGGCCGAGAGTGGCGTAGCTTTCGGAGGATCCGCCCGAGCCGCGGAAATCGACCAGCAGGACGGACGCGCCCATGGCGTGGATTTCGCGCGCTTCCAGCAGGAGCCGGGTCTTGTCGGTGGAGTAGCCGTGGAAAAAGACCACGAGCGGTGCGCGCGCGCCAGAATCGGCGTACCAGGCCGAAAGTTCGATGTCGCGGGAGACGGGAATGGTTCGGACTTGGGCATCCGGGGCAAGGACCGAGGCTGGGCGTTCATCCGCGGGGCGGGGAAGATGAACGCCGACGAGCAGGACCCGGAGTTTGGCGAGGGGCGCGAGGGCTTCGGGCTTTTCCGTGCGCGCGCCGTCGGCCGCGTAGCGCAGCAGGGCGTGCGCGTGGCGATAGGCGAGGGCGTTCAGCGCGGCGAATCCCGCGAGCAGCAGGAAGCCTAGAAGCAGAACCATGCGCCGGACCGGAGTCTTCATCCGTCGGCAGGATGGCAAATGGCGCCGGATTTGGCCAGCGGAGTTCTCCCGGGGGGATCCGGCGGGAGCGGAGTTTACTTGAAGACGGGCGGCGAGGTCCGCAGGGTGACCGCGCGCGCATCGGCGCGCGATTCGTAGACGAGCAGCATGTGGTCGGGCGCATGCAGCCAGGCGGTGCGGCCGCCCCACTCGAGAACGAGGTTCGTGGAACTGGCGTAGGAACCGGCGACGCCGCCGAGCAAGCGGTCGTACAGCGCGGCGCGCGCCGCGGCATCGGGAGCCTGGTAGGTCAGTTCGGCCTGGACGAGTTGCTGCGCTTTGAAGGAGAAGCGCATGGCCGCCGGGCGGTCCTCTTCGGGGCGCCCGGGTTTTGCTTCCATCCGGGAGCGATCGTTTCCGGCGCGGGCGACGGCGAAGCCGGCGCCGTCGGGGTTCCGGTAATTCGGAACGGCGCGCACGGCGGTCTGGACGTCGTCTTCGGACATGCCGATCCGGAAGAGCGTCGTTTCCTGCCCTGCGGCGGGCGCCGGCGGTGGCGGCCGCGCGGTGGGTTTGTCGCGGCAGCCCAGCAAGGCGGCCGCGCCGAACAGGACCAGGCAAAGACGGACGTTCTTCATGGCGCGGGATTCTGTCTAGACAGCATACACCACGACCTGCGCCGGTCGCAAGACGGCCGGGAGCGGTTCGCCGGTGAGCAAGTCCAGCTTGGCGGACGGATGCGGCAGGATCAGCGGTTGTTCGCGGTGCATGTCGCTGTTGCCGAGGATGGCGAAGGCTTTCTTCAGGCCGGGCTTCTGGCGGAGATAGCCGGTGACGGCGCGGTTGCCGGTCTCCAGCGGGATGATGGTGCCGGGGGAGGGATCGCTGAACAGCTCGCGGTATTTGTCGCGCAGGGCGTGCACGCGGCGCAGCGGGTCGACGAGCGTTTGCTCGCGCGTCCATCCGAGGGCGGCGGCGCTGAACAGCGGCAGCACGGACGGCGGCAGTTGCGCGACTTCCTCGTTGGTGAAGTCGAAGCCGGTGTTGACGGGGACGGGCTCGGCGAGCTCGATGCCGTTGTGGAGGTAGGGGACGCCGGGGAGGAAGGCGCCCATGGCCTGCGCGTAGAGCGCGAAGGCGGCGCCCCCGGCCCAATGCACGGCGCGCGGCGTGTTGTGGTTTTCCGCCATGGCCATGAACGGCACGGGCAGGCCCGCGCCGTGGATCCAGCGCAGCCAGCCGCGGAAGTTTTCCGCGTTGCGCACGGTCTGCATGAAGGGACCGACGCAGACGTTGTAGCCTTCATCGCGGGCGGCGGGACTGAGGTTGAATTCCTCGGCCCACAGCGCGAAGTCGGGATCGACCTGGCGGGCGCGGGCGACGAGCCCGCGCTTGAGATCGGCGGGCAGGGCGTGGCCCATGTCGATCATCACGCCGTCGACGCCGAAGGTCGTCTGGTAGTGGGGGATGACCTCGGTGATTTTTTCCCACAGCGGGCGCACGACGTGCTCGGCGCGCGCGAGCTGCGCGGAATACATGCGGACGGTGTTGTAGGCGATGTAGTTGAAGTCGGGGTGGTCGTAGAGCCGCAGGTAGGTCACGTCCGTCCACGGCGGCTGTTCGGAGTCCGGGCCCCAGTCGCAGAAGGCGCCGGGTATGCGCACGGAAACGGGCTGGCCGTTGCGGGGATCGGGCGCGGTGCCGCGCCAGCAGCCGTTTTCCATGCGGAGGGTCTCGGGCTTGGGCGGAACGGTGAACATGTCGCGGTACGTTTGGTGCGGCGGCAGCAGCTCGTGGAAGCGGCCGTTGCCGACGGCGTCGTAGATGTTCTTCAATTCGTCGGGCGTGAACAGCGGCGCGCCGTAGGTGTCTTCGGATTTCTCGCCGTTGCGGCGGTCGGGCACGTCGGCGCGGATCCAGTAGAACCACTCGGGGTGTTCTTTCGCCCAGGCGGCGTCCTTGGCGGCGGTGCGGAAAACGAATTCGACGACGATGCGGATGCCGAGATGGTGCGCGGCGGCGACGAAGGCGGCGAATTCGGTTTCCACGTCGAGCCCCAGCGCGGGTTCGGCGAGGTGTTCGTCGAGCGCGTAGGGGTCGCGGATGGCGAAAGCGCTGCCGAGGTCGCCCTTGTTGCCGTCCTGGCCGATGGAGGTGATCGGCAGCAGATGGATCGTGTTGCAGCCGAGCGAGCGGATGAACGGAAGCATGGCGGTGGCCTTGAGGAAGGTGCCGGTCTCGCGCCAGCCGGAGGCGAGCGGCTCGCAGGAAATCCGGCCGTCGCCGTCGTGGTCGAAGGCGGCGCCGTAGCGGACGAGGAGATTGTAGGCGATGGCGTTCTTGCCCCAGTCGCCGGGGACGTCGCCGTCGGTGACGCGCTTGCGGCGGGGCGAAGCGAGGATTCCGCGGAGGCTGTTCAGGAAAAATTGCTCGGGCACGACGGACTGGGCCGCGACGGGACCGGTCGGATCGATCCAAAGCCCGGGAATGCGAATGGCCGGCGAGGGGCGCGCGAGGCGCTCTTCGAGGCGGGCGATGACACGATTCAGGGGTTTGGATTTCATGCAGACTCCATTCAAAGGGGGGCAAATATAGGCGACGGCCGGCGAATAGGGAAGAGAAAAACGCTTTACCCGCCATATTTTCAGAGAATTGCGGGTTGAGCCCCCCCGCCCAGCGCTTCAGCAGGATCCCCATTTCTGTGCATAGTCAATTAAGTATGCACAGGATATCTGAAATTCAATCCATTTGGAATGAATGGATTGCGCTTGTATTGCCTGAAATCTGGTTATGGACGGATCGGCCTCAGGACGCCGATGGACGGGACGGCTTGGCGGGACGATACAGGTGGGTGCAAAGGCCTTCGTGGAGGTCGGCGGCTTCGCCCAAGGTTTCGGAAAGCGTGGGGTGCGGGTGGATCGTGCGCGCGAGATCGGCGGCGGTCGCGCCGGTCTCCAGCGCGAGGGCCGCCTCGGAAATCAAATCGCCCGCGCCGGGTCCGGCCATGGCGACGCCCAGCAGTTTTCCGGTGCCGGGATCGGCGAGGATTTTCGTAACGCCGTCGGTGCGGTCCAGCGTGAGCGCGCGCCCGCTGGCGGCCCAAGGGAATTTCGAGACCTTGATTTCGAGTCCTTGTTCCTTGGCTTGCGTTTCGGTGAGGCCCACCCAGGCGATTTCGGGATCGGTGAACACGACGGCCGGCACATGCGCAGAACGATGCGCCGCGCGTCCGAACAGGCGCGCAACGAGCGCGCGGGCTTCGTGCGTGGCCTTGTGGGCCAGCATGGGATTGCCTGCGACGTCGCCGGCGGCGAAGACGCGCGGATTCGCGGTGCGGCCATCGGCCGCGACGGAAATGAAGCCGCGGTCCGTGAGGGAAATCCCGGCCTTTACCAGATCGAGCCCGTCGGTGAAGGGGCGGCGGCCGACGGCGACGAGGGCCTTGGCGAACGTTTCCTCGCGGGTTTCGCCGGTCTTGACGTTTTCGAGCGCGACGCGCAGCCCGGCGGGATCGTCGGCGACGCCGGCGACGTGCGTATTCAGATGGATATCCTTGAAAATTCCTCGCAGGCGCTTGGCGAGAGGCACGATCAAGTCGCGGTCGACGCCGGGCAGGAGGCCGCCGGTCATTTCGACGACGGTGACGCGCGAACCAAGCGCGGCATAAACGGAGCCGAGTTCGAGGCCGATGTAGCCGCCGCCCACGACGAGGAGCGTTTCGGGGATTTCGGGGAGCTCGAGCGCTGCGGTGGAATCCCACAGGTGCGGATGGCGGGCGGGGAAGGCGGCGGGCATCGCCGGAACCGAGCCGGTGGCGAGCAGGAGCGCGTCGAAATCGTGCGGCGCGGCCGAACCGTCCGGCGCGACGAGGCGGAGCCGCGCGGGCGAGTCGAAGGCCGCGCGGGCCTCGACGACGCGTACGCCGCGGGCCTTGGCGAGCTGGGCGAGGCCTTGCGCGAGGCGGTCGGTGACGGCTTCTTTCCATTCGCGCAGGGCGTCGAGGCGGATGGCAGGCGGGGCGAAGTCGAGGCCGATGGCGGCGGCTTCGCAGGCATCGGAAAGCAGCCGGGCGGCGTGGAGCAAGGATTTGGAGGGGATGCAACCGCGGTGCAGGCACGTGCCGCCGAGGGCGGGGGCGGATTCGATCAGCGTGACGGACAGGCCGAGGTCGGCGGCGAGGAAAGCGGCGGGATAGCCGGCGGGGCCGGCGCCGAGGACGGTGAGGGACTGGGGCGCTGTCATCATGGGTCTACGGTAGGTTTTCGGCCGGCGGCGGGCAAGGCGAAAGGGGGGGGGGGCGTATCCGGGTTCCGCGGCGGGAACCTACTTTTTGCTGACGATGCGCGGCTCGGTCCCCTTGAGGAGCCGGCCGACGTTGGCGCGGTGCTTGAGGACGACCAGCGCGCCCATGACGATCAGCGCGCCCGCCAGCAAGCGGTTGTCCGCGCCGTAGAGCCAGATGCCGGAACCGGCGACGGCGACGGCTGCGAGAATCGAGCCCAGCGACACGAAGCGCGTCAGCGCCAAAACGCCGGCGAAGACGGCGAAGCCGATGCCGACGGCGGCCGGCGCGATGCCCAGCAGCATGCCCGCGCTGGTGCTGACGCCCTTGCCGCCCTTGAACTTCAGCCAGACCGGCCAGTTATGGCCCGCCACCGCGGCGATGCCGCAGGCCAGGCCCAGCCACGGCGGCACGGCATCCATCAGGCGCGGGAAGCAAAACGCCGGGACGAAGCCTTTGATGGCGTCGAGGACGAACGCCAGCACGCCCCAGCCCTTGCCGACGCAGCGGAACACGTTCGTCGCGCCGATGTTGCCCGAGCCGACCTTCTGCAGGTCGACGCCCTTCAGGCGGGCGATGAGCAAGCCGTTGGGAATCGATCCCAGCAGATAGGCGGCGGAAACCAGCAGGGCCAACAGGAGCGGGGTGTTTGAAATCATGCGCCAAGGATGCGGTGCGCCGTCCGAAAACGCCAGCCAGAAAACAGGAAGCAGACAGGGAGATTGGATGCAATGGATAAACCGCATGGCGGGTACTGTTTTATAAAACAATACCCAATATTCCGGCGATGGATCCGATTGGGGTTGGGGTCGGACTCGACCGGGGAGGGGGCGTGGCGTATATTCGCGAGACATGTCGGAGGAAAGCTCCATATTATTGCGGATGCGCGGGCGGGTGCAGGGCGTGGGGTTCCGTCCGGTGGTGTTTCGCCTGGCGCACGAGCTGGGCCTGCGGGGGTGGGTGCGCAACGACGCGGCCGGCGCCGAGGTGGCGCTGGCGGGTCGCGCGGAAGCCCTCGCGGCCTTCCGCGCGGAACTGCCGGGGCGACTCCCGGCCGCGGCGGACATTCAACATGTGGAGGAAGGTCCCGTGCCCGCCGATCTGCCGGCCGGTTTCGAGATCCGGCTGAGCGCCGCGCCGGACGGCGCACGAACGGCGGGCATCCTGCCGGATTTGGCGACGTGCCCGGATTGCCTCCGGGAAATCTTCGATCCGAACGATCGGCGCTACCGGTATCCCTTCGCGAACTGCACCCATTGCGGCCCGCGCTACAGCATCCTCGAAGGTTTGCCCTACGACCGGGCGAACACGACGATGCGCGGGTTCCGGATGTGTCCGGCCTGCGAAGCGGAGTACCGCGATCCGCGCAACCGCCGGTTCCATGCGCAGCCCAACGCGTGCCCGGTTTGCGGGCCGCAATTGGCGTGGATGAAGGCGGACGGAACGGTACTCGCCGCGCGCGACGAGGCGTTGCGTGCGGCGGCGGAAGCTTTGCGCGACGGAAAAATCGCGGCGGTGAAAGGCATCGGCGGATTTCACCTGATGGCGGATGCCCGGAACGCCGAGGCGGTGCGGCGCTTGCGTGCGCAGAAAAAACGCGATGAAAAGCCCTTCGCGCTGCTGTTTCCCTCGCTGGAGGCCATCGAGGCGGAGTGCGAGGTTTCGGAACCGGAGCGGAAGTGGCTGGAATCGCAGGCGTCGCCCATCGTGCTGCTGAAGAAACGGGAAGGCACAGGCCGCTTGGCCGACGAGATCGCCCCGGAGCTGCCGTGGCTCGGTGCGATGCTGCCCTATGCGCCGCTGCACCACTTGCTGTTGCGCGAGCTGGGATTCCCCGTGGTGGCGACGAGCGGCAACCTGACCGACGAGCCGATTTGCACGGACAACGACGAGGCGCGGGCGCGGCTGGGGGAGATCGCGGATTATTTCTTGATGCACGACCGGCCCATCGCGCGGCCGCTGGACGACTCGGTGATGGCGGTCTGCGGCGGCGATCCGCTGATGATGCGGCGCGGCCGCGGGCTGTCGCCGTATTCGCTGCCGCTGCCGGGCGCGCCGGACGGCTGGGTAGGGACAGGCGCGCAGATGAAAAGCGCGGTGGCGCTGACGGCGGGCGGAAACGCGGTGATGAGCCCGCATCTCGGCGATCTCGACCACGAAGGTGCCGTGCGCCTGTGGGAGCGCGCGGTGGCGGATTTGGCCGGCCTGCACGGGTTGACGCCTGTTGCGGCGGCGGCGGATCGGCATCCCGGCTATGCATCCACGCAAGGCGCGGCGGAATGGGGCGTTCCGGTCGTGGGCGTACAGCACCACCACGCGCACGTCGCGGCGTGCATGGCGGAAAACGGATTGGAAGGGCCGGTGCTGGGCATTGCGTGGGACGGCACGGGATTGGGGACCGACGGCACGATCTGGGGCGGGGAGTTTCTCGTCTGCACCCGTGCGGAATTCCGGCGCGCCGCCTGGCTGCGTCCCTTCCCTCTCATCGGCGGGGATGCGGCGGCGCGGGAACCGCGCCGCGCGGCGCTGGGCGTCTTGCGGGAGATGGGGTCGGCGCACCGGCCGCCCGGATTTTCGCCGGCGGAGCTGTCCGTTCTGGACGGAATGCTGGCCGACGAATTCAACGTGGTGTGGACGAGCAGCGCGGGGCGGCTGTTCGACGCGGTGGCGTCGCTGCTGGGCGTTTGCCAGAAGATGAGCCACGAGGGCCAGGCGGCGATGCGCCTGGAGGCGCTGGCGGGCGACGCGCCGGCGGAGCCGTATCCGTTCGGCTGGCGGGACGACGCGCTGGATTGGGCGCCGATGATCGCGGAACTCCTGCGCGGCGGCGAAGCGCCCGCGACGGCCGCCGCGCGGTTCCAGGCGACGCTGGTGGAGATGATGGTGGCGGCGGCGCAGCGGGAAGGACTGCGGGACGTCTGCCTGTCGGGGGGGTGTTTCCAGAACCGGCGGCTGTTGGCGGAAGCGGTGCGCCGCCTGGAGGCGGCAGGCTTCCGGATCTGGCGGCACCGGGAGATCCCGCCGAATGACGCGGGCATCTGCCTCGGGCAGTTGGCGGTTGTCGCCGCAGGGCGATAGAATTTTACGCGGGGGCTCGGGACGGGCTTGCATTGGAAGGGGGCGGCATGGTGTAATGCCCCCGTTTTCCGGAAATCTTGCAGGAGTTCGAGCATGAAGAAGTGGATTTGGATTTGGGCGGTGGCGGCGATGGTCTTGGGCAGCGCGGCGGCGACGCCGGCGGCGGCGCAAGCCGACGCGGTGTTGCTGGTGGCGCCGGCCCGCTTTGCCGTGATGCAGGTGGCGTTCGACGTGGCGCGGCGCTATCCGACCGTGCTGGTGAGCTACCAGGGCTCGCCGACCGAGCCGGTGCTGCACGTGTGGAACGGCTACGAATGGATGCCGCTCTCGCTGGGGGATTACCAGAGCGGCGCGTTCCTGCAGTCGTATCCCGGCCGCACGATCTTTTTGGGCGACGACGCGCTGCTGCCGTCGGGCGCGCGCTCGATCGGCGCGTGGTGCGACCAGTCCACGCAGATCCCGGTGCTGGAGAAGCACGCGCTGGTGAACGCGATCGGCAGCTATCTGCCCTTCACGCCGTCGGATTGGCGCTGGTTCGCGGGCCGCTACAACCTGACGCTGACGAACCTGAAGGCCGAAGAGGCCGAAGCCGCCAAGCACGAGACCTGGTACGGCGAAAAGGCGCCGGTGAAGGATCCGCCCCCGTCGTTCTTCAAGTATTTCACGCGGTCGCGGCGCCATACCGCGGCGGCCGACACCGCTCCGCTCCAGCCGGTCGAGGTCGCCCCGGGCGACGTCGTCGCACCGCCGGCCCCGTAGGACGGCCGTGGCTCGTCGCGTCCAACGCGGACGGGAAAGCCGGTGGCTCTCGGCGCTGGCGTGCGCCGCGCTGCTGGGCTGGTCCGGCTGCAAGACCATCCACGAAGAGGTCCAGCCCCTCCGCGAGACCACGCTGACGGTGGCGCGCGCGGGCGGCGACGTTACCTTGTCGTGGATCGGCACGCGCGGCATGTACTACAGCGTGATGTACACGGATGCGCGCGGCGCGAAGGCGCGCTGGCAGCTGCTGCCCGACGCGTTCAACGTGCGCGGCCTGGCGACGGGCGAACCCATCGTGGTGCAGGACCGCCTGCCGGCCGCGCAGCCCCGCTACTACCGCCTGCTGCAGGACGCCAAGCCGCTCGTGCCCTAGCGCGTTCCGCATTTTTTCGTTGCATAACCGGGCGGCAGCCCGTATGTTCCGCGTCCGTTTGATCGAGCACCCCCGGCGCCGATTCGCATGGCAGCCGGGGGCGTTTGTTATAGGAAAAGAAGGCATAGCATGGCAAGGACGACCCCCATTTCGAAGATCCGCAACATCGGCATCATGGCCCACATCGACGCCGGCAAGACCACCGTGTCCGAGCGCATCCTGTACTATGCCGGCAAGACGCACAAGATCGGCGAGGTGCACGACGGCGCCGCCACCATGGACTTCATGGTGCAGGAGCGCGAGCGCGGGATCACGATCCAGAGCGCGGCGACGACGCTGGAGTGGAAAGACCATTTGGTGACGCTGATCGACACCCCCGGCCACGTGGACTTCACGGTGGAGGTGGAGCGGTCGCTGCGGGTGCTGGACGGCGCGGTGGCGCTGTTCTGCGCCGTGGGCGGCGTGCAGCCCCAGTCCGAGAAGGTCTGGCTGCAGTCCGAGAAGTACGAAGTGCCCAAGCTGGCCTTCGTGAACAAGATGGACCGCACGGGCGCGGACTTTTTCGGGGTGCTGGAGGAGATCCAGGAGGAGCTGGGCTGCAACGCGGTGCCGGTGGTGGTGCCGATCGGCCGGGCCGAGACGTTCCAGGGGATCATCGATCTGGTGACGATGAAGGCGATCTACTTCGACGATCCGGAGAGCACGGATTTCCGCGAGGCGGAGATTCCGGCCGAGAAGCTGGAGAAAGCGAAGAAGTGGCGCGCGAACCTCGTGGAGAAGTGCGCGGAGCAGGACGACGCGCTGCTGGAGAAGTTCTTCGCGGAGGGCGACCTGTCGGCAGACGAAATCTGGAGCATCCTGCGGAAGGCGACGATTGCGCGCAAGATCGTGCCGGTCTATTGCGGCGCGGCGTTCAAGAACAAGGGCGTGCAGCATCTGCTGGACGGGGTGGTGAACCTGCTGCCGGCCCCCAACGAGATTC
>CAZECJ010000003.1:0-51489 GCA_964510645.1 uncultured Verrucomicrobiota bacterium
GCTGCTTTTCGAGCTCCATCCAGTCGGAGGTGGTCGCGCGCTGGTTCTTGCGGGCAGTGACGGACCCGGCGAGCTGCACGGCGCCGCCGTAGAGCAGGAGCTTTTCCGTCAGCGTCGTCTTGCCCGCGTCGGGGTGGGAAATGATGGCCAGCGTGCGCCGCCGGGCGGTTTCCTTGGCGGCGTTCATCGGCGGTTATGGCTGGAGTGTGCGGAAAACATGGAACGCGCAGTTTTCCACGTCGCGGAAAAATTGCCAGCGAATTCGATGCGGCGCGGGGCCGCCGCGGTAAAGCGGCGAACAAGGTCAGTCGTTGTCGTTGTTGTACCAGTCGTAATTGGCGCGCCGGTACGTTTCGCTTTGCCGGTCGAAGGAATCGCGGTTGTTGCGGTAGACGTCGTCGATGACGTTCTGGTTGTAGCGCTGGGCGTCGCGCGCGATGTACCAGTTTTCCATGGTGTTGCCGCTCACGCCGCCGGCCACGGGTGCGCCGCTTCCGCCGCCGCCCCCGCCGTTGGCCGGACCGGTCGCCTGCTTGAACGAGTTCATGAACAGCGCGAACGACAGGCACAGGGCGGCGAGAATCGCGAGGGCCACAGGAACGGCGCGGCCGGGCTTTTCATCGATATAGGCGCGCACCTTCGAAGGGCGGCCGTTGCGCGGACGGAAGCACCAGTACACGAAGCGGCGCGCGCGTTCTTCCCAGCTGACGGTCGCAACGCCAGGCGCCGGCGGCGGCGAAACGCCGGCGGGCGGCGGCGTGCCCGGAATGGGAGGGACGCCGGCCGGTGCGGCGGCGGGCGCCGCCGGTGGAAAGAGTCCGGCCAATTCGGGGATTTCGCCGGAGGGTTTCCAGTTCGCCTGGCCTTCTTGCCAGGCCAAGGTTCCGGCGTTGACCAGCTTCAATTCGATGAGGTTGCGGATCGCCGCCTCGTCGTAGGGCTCCGAGGCTTGGTTGTGGATGACGAATCTCCAGGCCATGGTCTTCCTCCTTCGGCGCCGGTCGGGGCGCATCATTCATTCGGTAAACGATTATCGGCCGTTGCGGGTGGGCGTCAAGCGCGAACCTGCGCGGCGACGGCGCGGAAGGCGCGGCGGGCCTTGCGGCCGCAGGCGGGCTCGGCGCCTTCGCAGGTCAGGCCGGCGAGCTGGGCGGGAACGTCGCGGAAAATCCGGCGGATTTCGGCGGGGAAAGCGCCGCGTGCGAAGGCGAGACCGGCGGCGAGTGCGGGGCCGGCCTTGGTGGCGAGTCCGCAGTCGGCGGAGAGGCGGTCCTTCTGGGCGCTGAGATGCACCTGCGCGAGGAGGGAGAACACGACGGCGGGCAGGAGGTCGTCGCCCTGTTCGGCGTAGAGTTGGCGGTAGGGTAGGCCGATGAAGATGCCCTGGTTGCCGGAACCCGTGATGGTCATGACGGGATGCGAGTAGCCCGACATGCGGCCGGCGACGCGCCGGGCGATCTGGATTTCCAGCGGAAAGCCTTTTTCGGCGGGCACCTGGCGGAGAAGGAAATCGCGCGCGAGCGCTTCAAGCTGCGGATCGCGTTGGCGGGCCAGCTTGAAAATCTCGGCGAGGGTCGGCGGCGGCGGCAACGGTTTTTCGCGCGGGGTGCGGTCTTCGCCGAACACGACGAGCTTTTCGATGCGGTCGTGGCGGCCGGCGAGGGTAACGCCGGTGCGGAGGCCGGGAAGCTGCACGTGGACGAAAAGTCCGCGGCGGCGGGCGGGGACGATCTTAAGCCAAGCGGGGTTCTTCATGAATGCGCGGGCGCGGCGGAGATCGAAATCGGCGAAAACGTTGAAGTCGTCGGCGCGGGAGGCGAGTCCGGCGACGGCAGCGGCGAGGATGCCCACCGTTTTCAGGTGCGGCACCACCGCGGTGGAGGCATTGCGGAAGGCGTCCTGCGAGAGGCGCAGTTCGGCGCGGAAGGTGCGGGGATCCGGTTTCCGCGGCAGCTGGCGCACGAGCGTGCGGAAGGCGTAGGCGACGGCGGCGGGTTCGGTGCAGCCGACGACCTGGACGATTTCGCTTTGCAGCAGTCGGACGGCTTCGCGGGGGGTCATGGCGGATTTCCTTTCCGATGGCGGCAGGGGCAATCGCGGGGGCAGATGCCAACGCGGCGGGAGCCGGCCTGGATGGCGCCGCTCTCCAGCGTGAGCGACTTGCCGTGGACGAGGGCGTCGGCGGAACGGGACACGGCTATTTTCAGCGCGGCTTGTTCCTGATCGAGCCCCTTGAGGTTGGCCAGCCGAACGGCTGCCCGTTCGTCGCGGGTCAAGGCGGTTGCCTCGAGTGCGCCGCGGGCCACGCTGGAGGGGTTGAAGCGGACGATGCGGGGCATGAAACCGATCGTGCGGGGCTGGACGGGTCTGGGCATTCAAAAGAACATATACCCAAAACCCAGATGCGTCAACGGCGCGGCCGGCGGTGGGCAAGGCAGAGGTGAGCCTCATCCCGGTTCGATCCGAAAATCGGCTTTTCTTTCCGGCGCGCCGGGAGGATGGTTCCGCCATGACGTCACGCGAACTGTTCGAACAAGGATGGAATTGCGCCCAGGCGGTTTTTCTCGCCCATGCAGGGGAGTTCGGCCTCGCGCCGGATCTGGCCCAGCGCTTGGCCGCGCCGCTGGGCGGCGGCTTGGGCGGGTTGCGCCGCACCTGCGGGGCCGTGACGGCGCTGGGCCTGCTGGCGGGACTGCGCCGGGGAGGCTACGATCCCAACGATCTCGCGGCCAAGACGGAGTTCTACGCGTTGATCCAGAAGCTCGACGCGGAATTCACCGCCGAGTTTGGCACCAACCAGTGCGCCCGGCTGCTGGCCAATGCGGGTTGCGAGGCTTCCGCCGCGCCTTCCGCCCGCGGCGCGGAATACTACGCCGTCCGTCCGTGCGCGCGTTGCATCGAGTTCGCCGACCGGCTGTACGAACGGCACTTGGCGCGGGCATGAAAATGCCGTCCGGCGCAAGGGCCGGACGGCGTGGGCGCGCCATTCGCGCGGCTATTTCGCGGCTTCGAGGGCGGCGATCAGGACCGGCGCCTGCTGGACGCCGACGAACTGCTTCACGATGCGGCCGTCCTTGAGGACGAGCAGGGTGGGGATGCTCTGGACGCCGAACTGGGCGGCGGTGGCGCCCGCCTCGTCGACGTTGAGCTTGGCGATCTTGGCGCCGGCGACCTTGCCGACGACCTGCTCGAGGATCGGGCCCTGCATGCGGCACGGGCCGCACCAGGGGGCCCAGAAGTCCACCAGGACGGTGCCGGACTTGGTTTCGGCCGCGAAGTTGCTGTCGTTGAGTTCGAGAATTCCTGCGCTCATGGTTTCGTTCCTTTCGTTGGGGGTGTTTGTAAACAGGTACAACAGCGTCGCCAGACCGACGAGGCCGCCGACGACGGTTCCATTCCGCTTCATTGGATGGAACAACTGGAGGGACCCTCCTTAAGACCGAGTTTGCGGAGGAGGATGGCGGGCGGGCAGAAGCCCGTGAAGGCGGATTGGATCAGGCTCAGGCCGATGAAAGCCGTGAAGATCCAGAAGAGGGGGTGGACGTAGCGGGTCAGGGCGACCGAGATCAAGATCATGGTGCCGGCGACGACGCGGACTCCGTTTTCGATGGTCATGGTTTCTTCCTTTCAGTGCCGCGCCCGTCTCCCCGTGGCCGAACGGTGGCCTGCGGGGAGGGGGCGGAGCGAATTACTTTTTCTTGAGGACGGTGGAAAGCACCTTTTCCTTGTCCAGCTTGCGCGAGCAGAAGAACCAGTCTTGGCAGACCATGTCTTCCTTGCCATCCATGCGGTTTTTGGCGGCGCCGCAGGAGCCGGCGGGGCCGATGATGACGTCGTCGCCGGGCCGCCAATCGGCGGGAGTGGCGACGCCGAAGGCATCGGCGGTTTGCAGGGCGATCAGCGCGCGGTAGATTTCGTCGAAGTTGCGGCCGAGGCTCAGCGGGTAGTAGATCATGGCGCGGACGATGCCCTTCGGATCGATGTAGAACACGGCGCGGACGGCCTTGGTGGAGGCTTCGCCGGGCTGGATCATGCCGTAGGCCTTGGCGACGTTCATCGTGATGTCTTCGATCAGGGGGAAGTTCACTTCGACGTCCTTGTGGCCGCGGTAGCTGATCTTTTCCTTGATGGTGCGGAGCCAGGCAATGTGGCTGTAGAGGCCGTCGACGGAGAGACCGACCAGCTTGCAGTTGGCTTCGGCAAACTGCTTTTCCATCGAAGCAAAGGTGATGAACTCCGTGGTGCACACGGGAGTGAAGTCCGCCGGGTGGCTGAAGAGAATTACCCAACTGCCTTCATACTGCTTGGGGAAGTCGATTTCGCCCTGCGTGGTGACGGCCTTGAAGGCCGGGGCCTTGTCGCCGATGCGCGGCAGGGAGACGGGGGCTGCGGTTTGCTGTTCCATGATGGTTCCTTTCGGTTTGAGGTTTTCGGTTCCGGTTCGACAGGGGTGTTCAGCGCCCAGAGGCGCTGATAGCTCCCACGATACCCCACACCAGCATAGATGTCCACGGACTGGCGGTGATGGGGCAGGTGCCGGTCTTGCAGCCGACGAAGCGGTAGACGAGGAAGCCGACGGCCGCGCCGGCCACGGCGCCGAGGATGGTTTTGTAGATGGGAGGCATGGGATGAGGCCTTTCAATATCCAATATTCAATGTCCAATATCCAATGTTCAAGTGAGCCGGTATCCGACGTCTCGTTCCTAGAATATGGTTTCGACGGGGAGGGCGAAGACGCGGAGGCCTTCGCCGGCCAGGAGGCTTGCCTGGTATTCCTTCAGCGCCTGGACGAGTTCGTCCTTCTTGCCGGCGGAAACGACGGTGAAGATCAGCACGGACTGGCCGGGGAAGACGTGGGTACCGAGGTGTTTGCCGGTCTTGCCCTCGCCGAGCACGTGGGGGATTTCGCTGTAGGAATGCACTTCGTGCTGGGCGATCAGCGCGCGGACTTCTTCCTGGCGGGGTTCGGGGCAGACGATCATCAGCATTTTCATGGATCAACCCTCCGTGGCGGGCTTGTTTTGGTAGAGGAGGCCGTAGGCGACGGGCACGACGACCAGGGTGAAGGCGGTGGAAACGAACAGGCCGAAGATGATCGACCAGGCCAGGCCGCTGAAGATGGGGTCGAAGGTGATCGGCCACGCGCCGAGCAGGGTGGTGCCGGCGGTCAGGAAGATCGGGCGGAAGCGCACCGCGCCGGCCTCGATGATGGCGTCGCGCAGCGGCTTGCCGCGGGCGGCTTCGCTGCGGATGAAGTCGATCAGGATGATGGCGTTGCGCTGGACGATGCCGCCGAGCGCGATCATGCCGATCATGGCGGTGGCGGTGAAGAAGATGGAATCCGAGTAGCCGCCGACGGTCTGGCCGCCGAGGACGTTGAGGAGCCAGAAGCCGGGCATGATGCCGATCATGGTCAGCGGGATGGACAGCATGATGATGATGGGCAGCAGGTAGGAGCCCGTTTCGTAGACCAGCAGGACGTAGATCGCCAGCAGGGCCGCGGAGAAGGCGATGCCGAGGTCGCGGAACACGTCCACGGTGATCTTCCATTCGCCTTCGCCGGTCCAGACGGCGTTGATGCCGGCGGGCAGCGGGTCCTTGTCCAGATCGGACTGGAGATCGAGGACGGCGTAGGCGGGGCCGCGGCCGGCCATTTCGGCGGTGACGTAGACCACGCGCTCCATGTTCTTGTGCATGATCGTCGGATCGACGACGTCGGCCTCGAACGCGCCGAGTTCGCCGAGCGGCACGCTGTGGCCCATGCGGCCCTTGACCATGATCGTCTTGAGGCGTTCCGGGTCGGAGCGTTTCTCGCGCGGCAGGCGCAGGACGATGGGCAGTTCGTTCTGCTCGCGCGGGGCATGGACGACGCCGGCGGGCATCCCGCTGAGGGCGATGCGCAGGACGTTCACGACGTCCTCGGTGGAAATGCCGTTGAGGCCGGCCTTCTCGCGGTCCACGCGGAAGAACAGCTTCTGCTGGTTGGCCTCGGCAGTGTCGTCGACGTCCACGACGCCTGCCTCTTCGGCCATGCGGGCTTCGAGGATCTTGGCGGCGGCGATCAGCTCGGAATAGGGCTGGTCGGGGCGGCCGTAGATTTCGGCGACGACGGTGGAGAGGACGGGCGGGCCCGGAGGGGCTTCGACGATCTTCAGGAGCGCGCCGTTGCGGCGGGCGATTTCCGCGACGTCGTTGCGGATGCGCAGGGCGATGGCGTGGCTGCCCATTTCGCGCCGTTGGCGGGGCAGGAGGTTGATGCGGACGTCGGCCAGGTTCGGGCCTTGGCGCAGGTAGTAGTGGCGCACGAGCCCGTTGAAATCCATGGGCGAGCCGGCGCCGACGGTGGAGACGAAGTTGACGACCTCGGGAACGGTCTGCAGGTACTCTTCGACTTCGCGGACGACGGCATCGGTGGTTTCGAGCGTGGCGCCTTCGGGGAGGTCCGCGACGATCTGGAGCTCGTTCTTGTTGTCGAACGGCAGCATCTTCAGGGGCACGCGGCCGGAGAGGGCCAGGAAAACGGAAAAGCCGAAGAGGCCGGCGACGGCGAGCATCAGGACGGCGCTGCGGCCGCGCGACGAGACGAAGGGATCCATCAGGCGGCGGTAGATGCGGTAGGTGCCGGTGGTCTTCACGTCGTAGGCGGCGACCTCGGCGGACGTGTCCTTGAGCAGCTTGCTGGAAACCCAGGGCGTGATGGCGAGGGCGACGAGCAGGGAGCTGAGCATCGTGAGGGGCACGTTGAGCGCCATGGGGGCCATGTAGGGGCCCATCATGCCGCTGATGAAGAACATCGGGATGAACGACACGATGATGGACAGCGTGGCCAGCAGGATCGGCGGCATGACCTCCTCCATCGCCAGCGCGACGGCCTGCAGGCGCGGGAACTTCTTCATCGAGAGGAAGCGCGAGATGTTTTCGACGCCGACGATCGGGTTGTCGACGAGGAGGCCCAGCGCGAGGATCAGGGCGAAGAGGGTGACGCGGTTGATGGTGTAGCCCAGCAGATAGTTGAACAGCAGCGTGAGCGAGTAGGTGATGGGGATGGCGAGGCCGACGATGACGCCTTCGCGCCAGCCCATGGTGAGGGCGATGAGGCCGACGACGGTCAGGATGCCCATGACGAGATTCATGACCAGGTCGTTGACCTTCTCGTTGGCGGTGTGGCCGTAGTCGCGGACGACGGTCGCCTGCATGCCGTCGGGGATGATCGTGCCGCGCAGTTCGTCCAGCATGCGCTCGACGTCCTGGGCGACGGTGACGGCGTTGCTGCCCTTTTTCTTGGCGACGGCGACGGTGACGGCGGAATCGACCTGGCCGGGGGTCATGCCGTTGTCGATGGCGGCGGCGGCGGGGCCTGCACCGAAGCGGGTATAGGTGTTCAGTTCGTCGGCGCCGTCCTCGACGTCGGCCACGTCGCGCAGGTAGACGGGGCGGCCTTGGTGCACGCCGACCATCAGGTTGCGGACTTCGTCGGCGCTCTGGATGAAGGGGCCGGCTTCGACGACAATGGCGGCATCGGCCTGGGCGAACGAGCCGCTCTCGGCCTGCGCGTTGGAGATCTTGAGCGCGCCGGCGATTTCCATGGGGGAGAGGCCGTAGGCCGCGAGCCGTTCGACGTCGAGCTGGACGTGGACGACGCGCTTCTGGCCGCCGTGGATCGTGATGCGCGCGCTGTCAGGGATCGACTGCAGCTTCTGCGCGACCTCTTCGGCGACGCGATAGAGCTCGTGCGTGCCGTGCGCGGCGCCGTGCAGGGCGACGTTGACGATGGGCACGTCGTCGATCTCGATCGGCTTGACGACCCAGCCGGCGATGCCGGGCGTGGTTTGGTCGACGTTCTGGAAGATCTTGTTGTAGACCTTGATGAGGCTATCCTCGCGGTCTTCGCCGACGAAGAAGCGGACGGTGACGACGGACATGCCGGGGCGGGACATCGAATAGACGTATTCGACGCCGTCGATCTGGTAGAGCAGCTTCTCGAGGCGGGAGGAGACGAGTTGCTCGACCTCTTCGGCGGAGCTGCCGGGCATCATGACCATGACGTCGGCCAGCGGGACGACGATCTGGGGCTCTTCCTCGCGCGGGGTGATGAGGAGCGCGGCGGCGCCGGCCGCGAGGCTGATGAGGATCAGCAGGATCGAGAGGTTGCCCTTCAGGAAGGCCTGCAGGATTCCCGAGGTGAAAGATGGTTTCTGTTCCGTCATGGGACTAGCCCTCCAGGATCGGGTTCACGAGGACGACGTCGCCGGCGCGGAGGCCGGAGAGGATTTCGATGCGGTCGCCGCGGGCGGGGCCGGTCTTGACGAGACGGCGGACGGCGCGGCCGTCGCGGACGACCTGCACGAAAGCCAGCTGGCCGATCTGGCGCACGGCGGAGGCCGGTACGAAGAAGGCTTCGCGGGCTTCGGCCGCGACCCACAGGCGGCCGAAGGTACCCGGCAGCACGTCGCCCGCGACGCCGTCGAGGTGCACCTTGACGAGCTGCGTGCGGCTGGCGGAATCCACTTCGCTGACGATTTCGGCGACCTGGCCCTTCAGGACGCGCGCCGGGCGTTCGAGCGCGACCTCGACTTCCTGGCCGAGCGCGAGGCGATCGACGAGGCGGACGGGGACGGGGGCTTCGAGGCGCATGCGCAGGGGATCGTAGACGGCGAGGAGCAGCATGCCGGGATTGGCGAGGTCGCCCGCTTCGATGCGGCGCTCGGTGACGATGCCGTCGATGGGGGATTCGACCTTCGCGTAGGTGAGCATGACTTTGACCTGCTCGACCTGGGCGCGGGCGCCGGCGTACATCGACTCGGCGGCGGTCAACGCCTGCTGGGTAGTGGCCTCCTTCTCGAAGAGCTGCTTGGCGCGCTCGTATTCGGTCTTGGCCTGGTTGAGCTGGGCCTCGGCGCCGGCGAGCTGCTGGCGGATGTCGCGGTCGTCGAGGACGATGAGCTTCTGGCCCTTCTTCACGCGGTCGCCGGCGGAGGCGAGGACTTGGCCGACGTAGGCCGGAATGCGCGCGCTGAGATTGATTTTCTCTTCGGAAGCGGTCGTGCCGACGACCTCGACGCGCACGGGGGCGGTCTCGGCCTGCACGGTGACGGTCGCCGCGTCGGCGGGGACCGCGACGCCGGCTTGGCTCTCCAAGACGTCGGGCTTCACCTTTTTCGAAAGGAATCCGCCGGACCAGGCGATGACAGCCGCGAGGCCGACGAGACCGAGGATCATCTTGAGGTGTTTCTTTAGGTTGGTGGCGATTTTCATGTAATTCCTCCGATGCGGGTGTTTGAAATGGCGGGTATTCAGGATTCAGGAGTCAGAATTCAGAAGGGTTTCGGTTTGGATTCTGAATCCTGAATTCTGGATTCTGAATCCTGGCTGTCAGCAAGTTCTCCCTTGGCGCGCTGGAGATTCGAGAGGGCGATCAGATAGTCGTACTGGGCGGCGGCGCTGCGGGTCTGCATGGCGGTGACGCCGACCTGGGTTTGGAGGAGGATGGAGATGTCGGCCGCGCCCTGCTGGTATTGTTCCTGCACGATGCGCTGGGCTTCCTGGGCGGTCTCGAGGCTCTTGCGGACGACGCCGAGGCGTTCCCACGCTTCGCGAACGCCGAGAAAAGCTTGCTGCAAGTCGAGGCGGAGGTTGAGGCGCGCCCGGTCTTCGTCGGCCTGGGCGGCGGCGAGTTCGGCCTGCGCGGCCTGGACGGCGGCGCGGGTGCGGGCGCCGTCGAAAATGTTGATTTCGGCCTGGAGCCCGGCCATGTAGCTGTTCTCGAAATCGCTCGAGACGTCGCTGTCGAGATCGTACGAGGCGAAGGCGCTGACGGTGGGGGCATAACCGCCCTGGGCTTTTTTCAGATCCTGCTCCTTGATCTGCCGCATCAGATGGGCCGCGCGCAGCTCGGGGCGATTCGCGAAGGCCTCGGGATCCTTGCACTCCGGCGGCGGGGCGTCGAGAGCGGCCGGGTCGGGCGATTGGATGGTATCGGCGGCGACGAGATCCGCGCCGATGGCGGCATTGAGGGCGGCGACGGCGAGCTGCGAGCCGTTGCGGGCCTTGATGAGGTCTTCGTTCGCTTGGGCCAGCTGGGTTTCGAGGTTGAGGACGTCGGTTTTGACGGCGCTGCCGGCGGCGAAACGTTCGCGGGCGATGCGGAGGCTTTCCTCGATGCTGGCGACGGACTTCGCCTGCACGTCGGCGAAGGCCTGGGCCTGCAGGACGCCGTAAAAGCCGCGCGTCACCTCGTGGACGAGCTGGTTGCGGGCGGCGGCGAAGGCTTCCGCGCTGGCTTGGGCTCCGGCCCGGGCCATGTTTTTGCCGGCGGCGCGCGGAAGATCGAAGAGCCGCCACTGGGCGCCGATGCTGCCGCGCAGGTTTTCGACGTCGCCGGGCTCGTTTGGATTGAAGGCGGGATCCTGCATGTTCAGTTGCCGCTGGTTCAGCGTCATCATGAACGCCTGCGGCGGATTGTCGCTGCGGGCGTAGATGGAGGAGAGGCCGATGGACGGATAATAATAGGATTTCGCCTGCCGCAGCATGGCCTGGGCGGAATCGATGCGGCTTTCGGCGGCCTGCAGGGTGGGGGAATTTTCGAGCGCGGCCTGGACGGCTTCGTCCAGCGTGACGGCGCGGGCGGCGGGGGCGGCCAGCAGGGCGGCCAGGCAGAGGAAGGAGGCGTTTTTCATGGATGGGCTCCTTTTTTGGCTCTCATGCAGTTCAAAATGGTGAGCGACCGGCGGTCGCCGAGGGAATACCAGACCTCTTTGCCGCGGCGCTCGGACGCGACGAGGCCGACGCGGAGCATTTTCTTCAGGTGGCCGGAGACGGCGGCTTGAGGCAGGTCCAGCCGGTCCACGAGCGCATGGACGGGAGCGGCCTCCTCGGATTCGAGGATGTCGACGATCTTGAGCCGGTAGGGATGGGCGAGGAGCTTGAGGACCTTCGCCATCCGGGCCAGATCCGCGATCGAGAGATCCTGGGGACAAGGCTGGGTTTTCGCTTTCATGCCGTGAACATATATTATTATTTACATATGTCAATATATAAATATGATATTTTTCTAAGGAGCGGCGGCGGGGAGCTTGCGGAAGGAATAGAGAGGATCATCGTCGAAGAATTCGGGGTCGGCCAGCTGGGCGCGCACGAAGGCCTCGGCCTCGGCCGTGGTGCCGGTCAGGACGGAAGGTTTTTCATTCGTGGAACTGACCGGCAGAACGGGCAGCTTCGCTTTCGCGGCGCGGTTAGGGAAGGTCTCCAGATCGATGGCAAAGAGTTTCAGGGAATCGCCGTCGAGCATGGCCTTGAACAGCAGGTGTCCGGGCAGGGAGGCGTAGGTGCCGAGTTCGTTTTGCTCCGCGGGGCCGACCACCAGCAGCAGTGTGTCGTCGATGCGGTGGAGGTTGGCTGAAAAACGGCTGATCTCGTTCTGCTTTTGCACCAGCAACACGGAGTAGGCATAATCGGAAGAGTTCGTGGATTCGGCGAAGAACGCGACATGTTGCTCTTCCGCGTCGTGCCATCCGCCGATCAACGAGAGCTCGTCCACGCGGGTTTCGTCGGAAAGCCAGGGGTAGATGGACCGGACGACGCAGCCGGCGCAGAAAAATGCGGCGGCTAGAAGCAGGGCGGAAGCGGCGATTCTTTTCATTTCATCCTCCTTGGATCGGGGCGGGTTCTTCCCAGCGCGCGGCGCGGGCGACGGCCTTGCGCCAGGTGGCGAGCAGGGTTTGGCGTTTCGCTGCGGACATCGCGGGGACGAAGGATTTTTCGGCGGGGCGCGCGGCGAGACTGGATGGCGTCTGCCAGCCGAGGGCAATGGCCGCGAGGGCGGCCGCGCCCAGGGAAGTGGTTTCCATGCAGGACGGGCGGTCGATGGGGCAAGCGAGCACGTCGGCCTGGAACTGCATCAGGAAATCGTCGGAGGACGCGCCGCCGTCCACGCGCAGGCGGGAGATCGGATGGCGGGAATCCGCCTGCATGGCTTCGGCGACGTCGAAGCACTGGTAGGCGATGGCTTCCTCGGCGGCGCGGACGATCTGGGCGCGGCCGGTGCCGCGCGTCAGGCCCAGCAGGGTGCCGCGCGCGTACATGTCCCAGTGCGGCGCGCCGAGTCCGGCGAAGGCCGGCACCAGCACGACGCCGCCGGCGTCGGGGATGGAAGCGGCGATGGGACCGGCATCGGAGGAACGGGCGATGATTTTCAGTTCGTCGCGCAGCCACTGCATGACGGCGCCGCCGATGAACACGCTGCCTTCGAGGGCGTAGGACGGGGCGCCGGGGCGGGTCTGGGCGGTGAGGGTGGTGAGCAGACCTTGCTTGGAAAGGACGGGCTCGGCGCCGACATTCATGAGCAAGAAGCAACCGGTGCCGTAGGTGTTCTTGGCCTGGCCGGGGTCAAAGCAGCCTTGGCCGAACAGCGCGGCCTGCTGGTCGCCGGCGAGGCCGGCTACGGGCGGCCGGTGCGCGGCGAATTCGGGCAGCGCGCAAATGGCGGCGATTCCGGACGACGGCACGACGTCCGGGAGCATGGAAGCGGGAATGCCGAAGAGGTCGAGCAGCTCTTCATCCCAGCGCAGCGCATGGAGGTCGAAGAGCATCGTGCGCGAAGCGTTGGTGAAGTCGGTGGCGTGCGTCCGGCCGCCGGAGAGCTTCCAGATCAGCCAGGCATCGACGGTGCCGCAGAGCAGGTCGCCGCGGCGGGCGGCGGCGCGCGCGCCATCGACGTGGTCGAGGATCCATTCGATCTTCGTGGCAGAGAAGTAGGCATCGAGAACGAGCCCCGTCTTCTCGCGGATGCGGTCGGCGCGGCCTTGCTTCCGGAGCGCCTCGCAGCGGTCGGCGGTGCGGCGGCACTGCCAGACGATGGCATTGTGGATGGGTTTTCCCGTGCGGCGGTCCCAGACGACGACGGTTTCGCGCTGGTTCGTTACCGCGAGGGCGGCGACGGCGACGGGCGGGCACTGCGCCTGCTTCAGGACGGCGAGCAGCGCGCTTCGCTGCGACTGCCAGAGGACTTCGGGATCGTGTTCGACCCAGCCCGGGCGGGGATAGAGTTGGGGGAATTCCTGCTGGGCGGTCGCGCAGGGACGCAGATCCCGGTCGAAGAGCATCGCGCGCGAGCTGGTCGTGCCTTGGTCGAGGGCGAGGATGAATTCCTTCATGTCGGCTCTCCGGCGTCGGGGCGCGGAACCGTCCCGCACGGCCAAACTATCGGTCCGCCGCGCGCGCAAGGCGAGGAAAATCCTTGGTTTTCCAACGCGTGCGCGGTGCGGGGACTCGCGGCTCGTGTTCCGGCAAGGTTTTCCACGCTGTGGAAAAGTATTTTCCACAGCGTGGAAAACCTAGGAAAACGGCGCATCCGGCGACTAACCGCATGGGGGGCAAGGGGTTTTGCGGACGGGAATCCGGGGCCGAATCCGCTTGGATTCACGGGGACGATGGGCTAGAAGAATCGGGTACCCTTTTCCCCGAAAGAGACGATTGTGGAACCCAAATTCACCCATCTGCACGTGCATACCGAGTACAGCCTGCTGGACGGGCTGTGCGCGCTGGACCGGGGGAAAGACCACCACAGCCCGATCATGAAGCGGGCGCAGGAACATGGACAGGTCGCGCTGGCGATCACCGACCACGGCAACTTGTATGGCTCGGTGCATTTCTACAAGGCGGCGCGCAAGCACGGCATCAAACCGATCCTGGGCTGCGAGATCTACGTCACGCCGGGCGACCACCGCGAGAAGGTGCTCGTCAACGGCCGACAGGCGAACCACCTGGTGCTGCTGGCGGAGGACAACCGCGGCTTCGCGAACCTGATGAAGTTGGTGAGCAAGGCGCATCTCGACGGCTATTACTACAAGCCGCGCATCGACCGCGCGCTGCTGGCGGAACATTGCGAAGGCCTGATCGCGCTCTCCGCGTGCCTGAAGGGCGAAGTGGCCGAGGCGTTCATGGACGGCCTCGACGACAAGGCGAAGAAACTCGCGGGCGAATATGCCGAAATCATGGGGCCGGATCGGTTCTACCTCGAAGTGCAGGACCACGGCCTGCCGGAACAGCGGCCCGTGAACAAGAAATTGGTCGCGCTCGCGCGCAAGCTGGGCCTGCCGCTGGTGGCGACGAACGACGTGCACTACCTGGCGCCGGACCACGCCGAGTCCCACGAAATGCTCCTGTGCCTGCAGACGCAGGCGAAGTGGAGCGAGACGGACCGCATGAAGTACGGCTCCGACCAGTTCTACCTGAAGAGCGAGGCAGAAATGCGCCAGCTCTTCGGCGACCTGCCGGAAGCCATCGAAAACACCTGGAAGATCGCCGAGCGCTGCAACGTGGAATTGGCGCTAGGCGGGCAGAAGAATCCGCATTTTCCGAACTACCAGTGTCCCGACGGCTTGACCCACAAGCAGTATCTGACGCAGATCGCGGCCGACGGCGTCCGCAAGTTCTACGGCGTGGAAGACCTGGAGCATCCGCGGGACGCCCGCGAAAAGGAAATTGCGGCGCGGTTTTCCCACGAGCTGGGCGTGATCGAAAAGACGGGCTTCCTGAACTACTTCCTGGTGGTGTGGGACTTCATCCACGCGGCCAAGCAGATGGGCGTGCCGGTGGGGCCGGGGCGCGGCTCGGGCGCCGGCAGCTTGATCGCCTACGCCGTGGGCATCACGGGCATCGATCCGCTGCGCTACGGGCTGATCTTCGAGCGCTTCTTGAATCCGGAACGCGTGTCGCCGCCGGACTTCGACATCGATTTCTGCCAGTCGCGCCGCGGCGAGGTGATCGAATACGTGCGGCGGAAGTACGGCGCGGACAGCGTGGCGCAGATCGTGACCTACGGCACGCTCGGCGCCAAGACGCTCATTCGCGACATCGGCCGCGCGCTGGAGATCCCGCTGCCGGACTGCGACCGGCTCGCGAAGATGATTCCCGAAGTGCCCGGCACCACGCTGCTGAGCGCGAAGAAGGACAGCCTCGATTTCGCCAACGCCTGCAAGAGCGAGCCGTTCGCGAAGGAGATCATGAAGTACGCGCCGCCGCTGGAGGACATGCCGCGGCAGACCGGCACGCACGCGGCGGGCGTCGTCATCGGCGAAAAACCCCTGATCGAGCTGATCCCGCTGACGAAGGACAAAGACGGCAACGTCATTTCGCAGTGGGAGGCGGTGCCGCTGGAGGAAGCCGGCCTGCTGAAGATGGACTTCCTGGGTCTGAAGACGCTGACGGTGGTGCGCGAGGCCTGCGACAACGTGAAGCGCACGACGGGCGTCGAGCCGGATCCGGACAACCTGCCGCTGGACGATCCGAAGACCTACGAGCTGCTGGCGCGCGGCGACACCGTGGGCGTGTTCCAGGTCGAATCCGAGGGCATGCGCGACCTGTTGCGGCAGCTCCAGATCAACAAGATCGAGGAACTCATCGCCATGATCGCGCTCTATCGGCCGGGGCCGATGAAGATGATCCCGCAGTTCATCGAGCGCAAGCACGGCCGGGATCCGATCGTCTACGACCATCCGCTGCTGGAGTCGGTGCTGAAGGAAACCTACGGCATCATGGTCTACCAGGAGCAGGTGCAGCAGGCCGCCGGCATCCTTGCCGGCTTCAGCATGGGCCAGGGCGACATCCTGCGCCGCGCCATGGGCAAGAAGAAGCCCGAGGAAATGGCCAAGCAAAAGCAGGCGTTCGTCGACGGCTGCGTGAAGAAAAAGTCGTGCGCCGCGGCGAAAGCGGTGCAGATCTTCGACAAGATCGCGGAATTCGCGGAATATGGGTTCAACAAGTCGCATTCCGCGGCGTACGGGATCGTGACGTTCCAAACGGCCTGGCTGAAGGCGAACCATCCGGTCGAATTCATGGCGGCACTGCTGTCGTCGGAAATCGGCAACACGGACAAGCTGCCGGTGCTGGTGGCCGAGGCGCAGAAGATGGGCATCCAGGTGCTGCCGCCGGACGTCAACGAGAGCGGCCTGCGCTTCACGCCGGTGAAAGGCGCGATCCGCTACGGCCTGGCCGGCATCAAGGGCGTCGGCGCGGGAGCCGTCGAGGCGCTGGTGCAGGAACGCGAGGCGCGCGGCCCGTTCAAGGGCCTGGTGGATTTCTGCGAGCGCATGGAGAACGGCGACGTCAACCGCAAGACGATCGAGGCGCTCACGAAGTGCGGCGCATTCGATTTCACGGGGCTGATGCGCGGGCGGCTGTGCGCGGGAATCGAGACGGCGATGGGCTACGCGGCGTCGGTCCGCAAGGACAAGGCGGCGGGCCAGTCGTCGCTGTTCGACCTGCTCGGCGGCGACGGCGCGGCCGGCGTGGTGATGACCGACCGCGACCTGCCGGCCGCCGAAGCATGGCCGCAGAAGCAGCTGCTCGCGTTCGAAAAGGAGCTGATCGGTTTCTACATCTCCGGTCATCCGCTGCTGGCCTGCGGCTGGACGCTGGAAAAATACAACCAGTGCGACGCAACCCGATTCGCCGAGCTGCCGGAGCGCACGCGCACGCGCATCGGCGGTCTCGTCGTAAACGCCCAGAAGCGCTTCACGAAGCCGAAGAAGCCCGACGACGTGCCGCGCCCGATGCTGTCCTTCCGCCTCGATACGCTGGACGGGTCGATCCCCGCCGTGGCGTTTCCGGAGGCCTATGCGCAGTTCGGCATCCATCTGCAGCCCGACGCGGCGGTGATGCTGTGCGGCAGCGTGCGCAAGGACGCCGGCGGCGGCGCCAACGCCCTGACCGTGGACGAGGTCTATCCCATCGACGAAACGCCCGCGCGCTTCACGCTCAGCCTGAGCTTGCACGTGAACGTCGGCACCTGGACGGAAGCGCGGATGAACGAGCTGAAAGACGTGATCCGCCGCCATCCGGGAAGCACGCCGCTGAACATCTGCCTGCTCTATCCCGACAACGCCAAGGTCCACATGCGCGCCGGAAACCACCTGACCGTGCGCATGTCGGAGGCGCTGGTGAAGGAATGCGAAAAGATCGTCGACGGCCTCTACGTCGGCACGGTCAAGCAAGCCGGATTGCGGGCCGCGCCAGAACCCCGCTGGAAGTCCCGCAACGGCGGCTGAACCACCCGCCGCGTCTGCGGCGCGGCGTTCCTACTTGTCGGCCAGCGCGCGGAAGAGTTCCTGGCCGAGCGCGCGGGCGAGCAGCGGGGGAACCGCGTTGCCGATCTGGAGGTTTTTCCGGATGCGCGTGCCGGTGAACCGGTAGGCGTCCGGAAAGCTCTGGAGCCGGGCGCCTTCGCGGGTCGTCAGGCCCCGGTCGGCTTGGGGATGGATGCAGCGGCTGCTGCTCGGCGTTCCGAAATTGCGCGTGATGGTCGTGGCCGGCCGATCCCACCAGAGCCGGGAATACGTGTTCGCGAAATACGAGCGCGGGCGCAGGGCTTCCGGCACGTCCAGGATCGTGCCGCCCGGCGGCACGTGCGCCAGCACGGCCAGCAGCCGTTCGCCGTGCCAAGGGCCGTCGTGTTCGGTCAGCGTTTTTCCGGCGCCTCGGCGCATGAACTTTTGGTAGTCGTTTTGCGGAGCCGAAAGATAGTCGGCGCTGGACTCTCCCGAGCGGACCACCGGCAGATCGGACAAGGCGTCGGCCAGCGCGAGCGGAGGGGTTTTATGGAACAGCTTGCGGGGATCGCCGTGCGTCGGTTCCGGAAAACGGAACGCGGATTCCTCGCGGAACGCCACGACGAACGTCCGCTGTCGCGATTGGGGCACGCCGTAATCCATGGCGTTGAGAAGGTCGCACCGGGGCGAGGCATAGCCGAGATCTTCCAGTCCCCGGTACAGGGCCTGGAACGCCCGCCCGCCGTACATCCGGCGGAAGCCGCTGACGTTTTCGAACAGCACGGCGCGGGGCTGGACGCGGCCGACGATTTCGAGGAAGGCGTAGAAGAGCTTGTTGCGCGGATCGTCTTCGTCTTTTTTCCCGACCGTGCTGAAGCCTTGGCAGGGAGGGCCGCCGGCGACCACGTCGACGCCTTGGGCCGCTGCGAGCAAGTCGGCTCTGATTTTAGGATCGAGGATATCGCCGGCCACGACGGCGGTTTCGGGATGGTTCAGGGCGTAGGTCGCGGCGAAAACGGGTTCATATTCGTTGGCGGCTTGGACCCGGAACCCGGCCCACGTCAATCCGAGGCCCAGGCCGCCGGCGCCCGCGAAGAGATCGAGGACGGTTGGGGGCGGATGGGAAGATGCCGACATGATGGAATGATCCTATACTCCTTTCCGCGCCCCAACGCCAGTTCCGAGTGGCTGGCGCGGACCCGCAAAGTTTTTACGTTCTACGTAAAAATCGCGCAAAGTTTTTACGTGCTACGTAATTTTTCCCCTGCGGCGATGGAGCGCAGGAGGGGTCAGCCGCCGGAAAAGGGCGGGAGCAGCGTGATCTGGTCGCCGTCCTGGATGGGGGCGTCCCACTCGACGAATTCGTCGTTGATGGCGGCCTTGACGATGTTGGTGGTCAGCGGGATCTGGCCGCCGGACTGGATTTCATGGAGAAGCTGGCGGGCGGTTTCGGCTTCGGTCTCGTAGGGCTCGGTCTGCGTGCCGCGCCGGGCGCCGACGAGCGCGAAGTAGCGGATGACGACGTTTTTCTTCATGGCCATGGACCGGAAATCTAGCGCAGATCGGAACGAATTTCCAGCCGGCTATTCCTCCACGACGTGGTAGAAGACGGCAGGGCGGGAATCGGGCGCGCCAGAGTAGACGTTGAGAGGCGCGGAGTTGGTCAGATGCACGGCGAGGGGGGCGAAATCGGCGAGCAGGTTGGTGCCGGACAGGATCCGGTAGGTCTGCCCCGGGCCGCTGATCCAGGTCAGGACGGGGGCGCCGGCGGGGGTGCGTTGCGCCGCGACGAGTTGGAACGGGTAGTCGCGGACGGCGAAATCGGGCGTGGTCGCGGACCAGCAGAGATTGGAATCCACCGCGGCCTGGAGCCGCAGGCGCTTGGAGGTGCCTTGGAACGTCAGGTCGCCGGTCCAGACGCCGCCGCGGAAATCCACGGCTTCGGCCGGCGCGACGGCCACCTCCGTGGGATAGACGGGCGGGCCGCAGCGCAGCATGACGAAGGCGTTGGTGCGCACGATGCCGGGGCCGTTGGTGGCGGACCACGCGAGCGGCGGACCGAATGCGCCGTCGTCGGCCTCGCCGATCAACGTGCAGATCGCTTCGGCCACGCCGGCGCGCGAGTCGCCCCAGCGCGGATAGTTGGTCGGATTGTCGAAGGAAAGATCGACCATCAGGTTGTCGATGCCGTTGTATTCGAACGGCGCGGCGAAATCGAAGCGGTCCCAGCCGTCCTCGTTACCGGCGACGAAGTTGGTTTGGACGACGACGGTCCAGCCGTCGGTTTCCCACGTGGCGCCTTCGGGATAGGCGTCCTGCGCCGCGTGCCGCAGGCGGATGGTCCAGTTCTCCGCGTCGGTGGGGTAGACGCTCGTGAGGATTTCCAGATGGTCGAGCGTACGGGCGCCGCCCAGTTGGGAGGCGGGATAGATGGTTTGGACGCGCACCTGGCGCCACATGAAGTTGAATGGATACTCCCAATCGTTCGAGCCGGTGCCGGCATACCAGCCGGGATCGACGAAGTCGTCGGTGTCGATCGCGAAGCGCGCGGTGCCGGGGAAGGGGTCGAGCAGCGCGCCGAAGGCGTTGCGGGCTTCGAGGCGGAACGGGACGGGGGCGTTTTCGACGGCGGGCGAAGGCACGTCGGCCACCGCGAGGCGATCGAGGACGTCGGCCGGCGGGATGCCGTCCGGAACGCGGCCGAGAAAAGAATGGCTGCCGAGAAAATCGGGGACCTCTTGGTATTGCGGCGTATCGTCGACGGTGTTATGGGCGTCGGCGAAGACGGCGGCCTCGCGGAAGGACACGTAGCCGTCGCCGTTGTAGTCGGCGTTGCAGGCGGCGCCGTCGGCCCACGGCACGTGGTTGGAGGGGAAGCATCCGCGCAAGGCGGCGATCCAGTCGAGGCACCACTGGTCGTAGAAAAAGGGATAGGGCTCGGCGCGCGAAACGCTGTCGCGGGCGGCGGCGGAAACGAAAATCCGGTTGGCTTGGTCCAGATCGTCGGCGAAACCGCCGGAGTAGCACTGTTCCATGGCGAAAACCACGGGGCAGGGCAGGTCTTCGGTGAGGGCTTTCAGGTCGCGATCGCGGAACCGTTCGTTGTTCCACAGGCACAATTCGACGTCCCATTCGCCGCCTCCCGCGGTGGGTCCGCCGTGGTCGGTCAGGAAAACGAGGAGCCGGTCCTGCGCCGTCAATTGGGATCGGAGATCGCGGAACGCGTTGCTGACGCTCGCGGCGGTGGCGTCGCCGTCGACGTCGCACTCGCCGTCGTCGTCGAAGTCGAGCGGCGTGCTGGCCCAGTAGGAATCCGGCGGGACGTAGTTGAAATTGAGGTGGTCGATGGCCGGGTTGGTGCCGTCGGCGATCAGGACGACGATGTTTTCCTTGGAATAGCCGTATTTGTGGACGAGGGTGTCGTAGAGGAAGGCGCAGTCGCGCCAGAAACGGTCGGCGTTGGCGTTGGTGGTTTGGCCGCCGGAGATGATCAAGGCGCGGTCGTTGGGCGCGGCGACGCCATGGAGGATGGGGTTGGTGGAGCCGGCGCCCTTCAGGGCCGGCGGCGCGCGGGCGGCCGGGGAAGCGAACGGCACCAGCCGTTCCATGCCGTTGGGCGTGGGGGCGGCGCCGGGACCCTCGACGACCAGCGGACGGATGGCGTCTTGGACGGCCATGGCGGAGAGATCGGGCGCGACGAAGACATAGCGGCAGGGATGGCTCCAGTTGGCCGTCGGATCGTCATCGCAGAAAAACACCCAGCAGGTTGACCAGGGCGCCTCGATTTCGTCCGGGGTCCACGAGCGCAGACGGGTTTGACCGGTGACGTGGAGCACCGGCAGACCCCAGAGTTCGCAGCCTTGGGCTGGATCGCGGGCCACGAACGGTTCGACGACGCGGCGGGCGGCGGCAAAATCGGCCTGCGGTTGCGGCGGCAACCGAAGCAAGACTTGCGCAGCGGTCGCCGCATGACGCGGGGCGGGCCAAGCAGCGGAAGCAAATCCCGCGATCAGGATGACCGCGCGAAATGGATGCATCCAACGCATGGCGGCATTGTGGCACAGCCATAGTTGGGCCACAAGGACGGCCGAAAAAAAACCGCGCCCCGGACGGGGCGCGGTTTTCGCGGAGGCCGGCGCTTACAGACCGACGCGTTTCTTGAGCGCAGCGAGCTGGGCCTTCATCCGGGCCGGCAGCCGGTCGCCGGCCTTGTTCAGATAGGCCTCGATCTCGGGCACTTCGCCCTTCCATCCGTCCACGTCGATGCGCAGCAATTCGGCGATTTCGGCTTCGCCGATCTTCAGGCCGCCGACGTCCAGGTCGCCGGCCTTCGGCACGGTGCCGACCGGCGTTTCCACGCCACCGACCTTGCCTTCCAGGCGCTCGCACATCCACTTCAGGACGCGGGCATTGTCGCCGAATCCCGGCCACAGCCACTTGCCGTCGGGGGACTTGCGGAACCAGTTCACGTAGAAGATCTGCGGGGCCTTGGCGCCGAGCTTGTCGCCCATGTTGAACCAATGCTGCCAGTAGTCGCCGACGTGGTAGCCGCAGAACGGCAGCATGGCCATCGGGTCGCGGCGGATGGCGCTCTTGACGTCCAGCGCGGCGGCGGTGGTTTCCGAGGCGGCGGTGGCGCCCATGTAGACGCCGTGGTCCCAGTCGAACGCCTGGGTGACCAGCGGCACCAGCTTGGTCCGCCGGCCGCCGAAGACGAAGATGTCGATCGGCACGCCGTTGGGATCTTCCCAGTCCGGACAGATGACCGGGCACTGCCGCGCCGGGGCGGTGAAGCGCGCGTTGGGATGGGCGCCCTTGACCGGCTTGCCGGCAGCGTCCTTCTTGTCCGGGGTCCAGTCCTGGCCCTTCCAGTCGATGCCGTGCTTGCATTCGACGTTCATTTCTTCCCACCAGATATCGCCGTCGTCGGTCAGGACGCAGTTGGTGAAGATGGAATTTTCCTTGATCGACTCCATGGCCATCGGATTGGACTTGGTGCTGGTGCCGGGGGCGACACCGAAGAACCCGGATTCCGGGTTGATGGCGTACAGGCGGCCGTCCGCGCGGATCTTCATCCAGGCGATGTCGTCGCCGATGCACTCGCACTTCCATCCGGGGATGGTGGGCTGGAGCATGGCGAGATTGGTCTTGCCGCAGGCGCTGGGGAAGGCGGCGGCGACGTGGAAGCGCTTGCCTGCCGGATTGGTCAGGCGCAGGATGAGCATGTGCTCGGCCATCCAGCCCTCGCGGCGGGCCATCGTGGAGGCGATGCGCAAGGCCAGGCACTTCTTGCCCAGCAGGGCGTTGCCGCCGTATCCGGACCCGAAGGACCAGATCAGATTCTCTTCCGGGAAGTGGGCGATGTACTTCTTCTCCATCGGGGCGCACGGCCAGGGCACGTCCTTCTGGCCCGGCTCCAGCGGCGCGCCGACGGAGTGCAGGCACGGGACGAACTCGCCGTCCGCGCCGAGGGTTTCGAGCACCCGGTCGCCGACGCGCGTCATGATGTGCATGTTCGCCACGACGTAGGGCGAATCGGTGATCTCGATGCCGATCTTCGCGATGGGGGAACCGACCGGACCCATGCTGAACGGGATCACGTACAGGGTGCGGCCTTTCATGCAGCCGTCGTACAGGGCCGTCATGGTCTTCTTCAGCTCGACCGGGTCGATCCAGTTGTTGGTCGGGCCGGCTTCGGCCTGGGTCTTCGACGCGATGTAGGTGCGGTCCTCGACCCGCGCCACGTCGCTGGGATCGCTGCGGAACAGATAGCTGTTCGGGCGTTTCGGAAGCGGCGTGGCCGCGCCGGAAGCGACCATGCTCCTGAACAAGGCGTCGTATTCGGCCTGGGACCCGTCGCACCAATGGATGGCGTCGGGCTTGCACAGCGCGGCGGTCTCTTCAACCCACGTTAGCAACTTCTGGTTTTTCGTCTTCATTTCGAATCCATTTCGTTAGTTTCGGTGTCCGGCACGGCTTCCCGAAAGACGGCGGAATGTATCCGCTCGCGGCGTTGCCCGCAAGCGGAAAACGCGTCCGGCTTGCATTTGGCGGCCCGATTTGCTTTCCTGCGGGCGCATTTGCAGGAAGGTTGTCACATGAGCGAGGCTGTCGGGCAGAACGAGTTGGAAAACCGGGTGCTGGAGTTGCTGGAGAACGAGAAGGCCCGCGCCGCCGATTGGATGGCCGCGCTGGCGTCCGGCCTGGCGGCGGGCGTGCCGGCCGCCACCCGCGAATGGGCGGGCATGGCGCAGGAGGCGCTGGCGAAGCAGGGGGACGTCGAGGGCGGGATCGATCTGCTGAAGTGGCGGGCGGAAAACACGCCCGTCGAGCAAATGACCGCCAAGGATTGGCTCAAGGCCGCCGATCTGGTCGCCGGCTCGAATCCGCATCTGCTGGCGCTGATCCAGGAAGCGGGCTTCGGCCAGCGGTTGGCCGCGCGCGAATGCATCCGGCGCTTCCGCCTGTTGCAGGCGATGCGGCCCGGCGCGCTGTGCCTGCACCGCACCTGGGGATTCGGCGTGGTGCGGAAGTCGGACACGCTCTACAAGAAGATCGAAATCGATTTCCGTGGCCGTCCCGGCCACGGTCTCGCCATGAAAGTCGCGGCGGAGACCCTCGAAATGCTGGGCGACGACCATTTGCTGGCCCGGATGCACCGGGATCGGGAAGCCATCCAGGCGCTGGTCAAAGAAGCGCCGGCGGACGTCGTCCGCGCCGCGCTGGTGAGCTTCGGCCCGCTGACGTCCAGCGCGCTGCAGGAAAAGCTCGTGCAGTCCGGCGTGGTGCTGGAGGGCGATTGGAAGCGCTTTTGGGATGCCGCGCGCAAGGTGCTCAAGGCCGATCCCATGGTGGAAATCCCCGCCAAGCGGACGGAGCCGATCCGGTTGCTCGCCCGCGCGTCGGGCTACGACGATTCGTGGTTCGACAAGCTCGCGAACGAGCGCGACCTGAAGGAAATCCTGGCGCGGGGGCGGGAATTGGCGGAAAGTCCGGCGAGCTTGGCGGCGATCCAGCCGGCGCAGAAGCAGATTTTGGCGAACCGCATGGCTTTCGTGCTGCGGGGCGCGACCAGCCGCCAGCCGGGGCTCAAGATGCTGGCGGCGATGCTGGCGGCGCGCTTGGGGCTTCTGGCGTCGGAGTGCGACTGGCCGGCGGCCATCCGGGAATTCCTGCAGGGCGCCGCGATTCTGTCGCTGCTGCACGACTTGCCCGCCCGCGAATTGGAGTCCGCGCTGGAATTTTGCTGGGCGCAGGACGAGACGGGCACCCGCACGGCGCTGCTGGGCCAGTTGCGGCATCTGCACTACACCGCGCTGCAGGAGGCCATGAACCTGCTGCTGAAGAAGGGCACCGGCGAAGAATGCCGGCAGATCTTCGCGGAGGCGTGCGCCACGCACCTGATCCGGGAAGAAATGCTGCTGTGGGTCTTGCGCAATCCCGACCGCCGCGAGGCCTGGGACTTGCCGTTGCCGTCCGTGCTGGCGCCGCTGGTGGTGGAAGAACTCGAACAGGACTACATGGGCGACCGCCTCAAGACGCAGAAGCTGTTGCGCGAAAAGTTCGAGGAGCCGGACTGGCTGCGGCTGGTTTTCGACGGCATGACGCCGGGCCGGCAGAAAGATTTCTTCAAGCGCCTGAACCAGTCCTCCGGGTGGCCCGGACTGGACCGCCAGGTGCTGCAGGCCAAGATCCTGAAGCTGTATCCCCATCTGCAAAGCGTCATCACCGGCGAGACGGAGAGCAACCCCGTCGTCACCTACGGCGCGGTGACCTCGCGCCGCACCTACCGCGAGCGGCAGGAACAGCTCGAAAAACTGATCAACGTCGATATTCCGGCCAATGCGAAGGTGATCGGCGTCGCGCGCAGCGAGGGCGATCTGCGCGAAAACGCCGGGTATAAAGTCGCGAAGGACATGCAAGCCTTGCTGATGTCGCGGCGCGCCGAACTCGAAGCGATGATGACGCGCGTGCGTCCGTCGGACTTCTCGGAGGCGCCGAAGGGCGTGGCCGGCGTGGGTTCGACCGTGACGCTGGAATATCCCGGCGGGCACGTCGAACACTTCCACATCCTGGGCGAGTGGGACCAGCAGCCGGAGAAGCACATCATCTCGTCCAGCACGCGCATGGCGAAGGCGCTGGTCGGCAAGCAGCCCGGCGAAAAGGTCCTGGTGCCGACGGAAGAAGGCCCCGAGGTCGAATGCGTCCTGCGGTCGATCGAGGAACTGCCCGCCGAAATCAAGGAATGGGTGAAGTAGCATGAATCTGCGGGAGCGCTGGAACCACTACTTGTCGCACGACGCGCCGCCGCTGGTGCAGTTCGTCAAGTATGGCCTGGCCGGCGGCCTGGCGACCGCCGCGCACGTCCTGACGTTCTTCCTGGTTGGATTCCTGTTGTTTCCATGCGTGACGTCGGAAGATCCCCTGGTGAAGCTGTTCGGGCTGGACGCGCCGGACGTCGTGGCCGACCTGCGTGCGCGCTACGCGGTCTACTCGAACGTGCTGGCGTTCTTCGTGTCGAACACCGTGTGCTATCTCGCCAACCGCTGGTTCGTGTTCAAGCCGGGCCGGCACCACGTCGTGATCGAGTTCCTGCTGTTCCTGGCCGTTTCGGCCGTCAGCATGATCGTGGGCACTTCGCTGATGACCTGGTTGATCCAGCACTTCGGCGTGCAGACGACCTACGCGTTCGGGGCCAACATCCTCAGTTCGCTGGCGATCAACTACGCCATGCGGAAGTTTTTCGTCTTCAAGGGTTGAGTCTCCGCCACCGCTTCGCCTGACCGATTCTTCGGGGCAGGCGCTTTCTGCGCCCGCGCATTCCGTCGCCTTTCGTCTAGTATTTCTTTCGTATGATTATTAATTAATAATCATACGAATGAATTCGTCTGAAGTTCGATAATAGAGCAAAACCATCGATATATGTGCATTATGCTTGACGCGGGGAACATATGATTATTAATTAATCATCATATGAAATGGGGAGGTGGAATATGGCGTTGAGTCCAACCTTGTGGCGCACATGCCGGGTGCTGTCCGGCGGGACGCGGTTGGCGTTGCTGCGGCGCGTCATCAAGCATCCGGGGTTGTCGGTTACGGAACTGGCGGCGGCGGAGAAAATCGATTTGGCGCGGGCCAGCCAGGAACTGCGGCGGCTGCAGGCGCGGGGAATCGTGGGCGTGGAGCGGGAGGGCCGCCGCGTGCGCTATTTTCCGGAACCGGATCCGCTGGTGGCCAGCGCCAAACCGCTGTTGCGGGCGTTGCAGGAGGCATGCGCGAAATATCCGCCGGCCGGGGATGAACAAACCGCCCGGCTGGCGCAAGGATTGGCGCACGAGCGGCGCATCGCCGTCGTGCGGGCGCTGCGGGCGGAGCCGCGGTCCTTCCTTGTCCTGCAGGGCGCCGTGCAGATTCCCGGCCAAACCCTGTGGCATCATTTGCGGCTCCTGGCCGCCGGCGGCTGGGTGGAGCAGAACGGTCGCACGTGGAAACTGGCGGAGGCCGAGCATCCGTTGGCGAAATGCCTGTTGAAGCTGCTTTGAGTTGACCGGCGGCCGAAAGCAAACACCCGGCGGCCGGAAGCCGTCGGGTGTTTGTTGGGGTGCGAGCGGGGAACCGTGGCGTTAGCCGAGCGCCTGGGCGATCAGCTCGCGCGCGGCGGCGAGGGCTTCGGGCAGCTTGGCGGGATCTTTGCCGCCGGCCTGGGCCTTGTCGGGCTTGCCGCCGCCGCCGCCGCCCGCGATCTTGGCGATGGCGCCGACGAGCTTGCCGGCATTGACGCCCTTGGCTTGCGCCGCGGGACCCGCGTTCAAGATGAAAGTGATCTTGCCGTCGGCCACGGCCGCCAGCAGGATCACGCTCTCGGGCGTCTGCTTGCGTAGGCTTTCGACCAGCGCTCGCAGGGGATCGGCGGCGAGTTCGCCGACGGATTCGATCAACACCGGAATGCCGCCGATGGGGGCAAATTGACTCACCAGTGCCGCGCCTTTTTCGAGGGCGCTCTTTTCGGCGGCGGCCTTGATTTCCTTTTCGAGCTTCTGGGTCTGCTCGAGGAGGGCTTCGACGCGCGCGGGCAGGGCTTCGGCGCCGATGGACAGACGCTGGGCCAGGGAAGCCAGGATGGCGTGCTCCTGCGCGGTGTGGTCGCAGGCAACGAGGCCGGTCTGGGCCTCGATGCGGCGCACGCCGGCGGCGATGGAGGTTTCGGCGAGGATGCGGAAGGGGCCAATGTCGCCGCTGCGCTCGACGTGGGTCCCGCCGCAGAGCTCGCGCGAGAGGCCTTCGGTGTCCACGACGCGCACTACGTCGCCGTACTTCTCGTCGAAGACGGCGATGATGCCGGAGCCGGGCACGTCCTTGAGGGCCATTTCGTAGGTCTTGACGGGGACGTTGGCGACGACGAATTCGGTGACGAGGCGCTCGATGGCGGCGAGCTGCTCGGCGGTGAGGGCTTCGAACCAGGTGAAGTCGAAGCGCAGGCGGTCGGGCGACACGTAGGAACCGGCCTGTTTGATGGAATCGGTGGCGAGCACCTTGCGCAGCGCGGCGTTGAGCAGGTGGGTGGCGGTGTGGTGGCGCTTGATCGCCGCGCGGCGGGCTTCGTCCACGGTCGCGATCACGGCGGCGCCTTTGGCCAGCGCGCCCTGCGCGAGCTTGCCCTTGTGGAGCAGGATGCCTTGCGCGGGTTTCTGGGTGTCGGCGACTTCGAACCGGGCGCCTTGGCAGGAAGTAATGACGCCGGTATCGCCGACCTGGCCGCCGGACTCGGCGTAGAACGGCGTCTGCTTCAGCAGGATTTCGCCGCTCTGGCCTTCGGCGAGGCCATCGACCATTTTTCCGCCGGAAAGGATGGCGACGATTTCGGTGCCGTTGGACAGCGAGGTGTAGCCGGTGAACGTCGACTGGAGGCCCTGTTCGACGAAGTGGGCGACGAGATCGTTTTCGGCAGCCGAGCCGTCCTTGCGCGCGGCGCGGGCGCGGGCGCGTTGCTCGTCCATGCAGCGGTCGAATTCAGGCTGGTCGACGTCGAGGCCCTTTTCGGCGGCCATGAGGACGGTGAGGTCGAAGGGGAAGCCGTAGGTGTCGTAGAGCTTGAAGGCTTGGTCGCCGGGGAAGACGGCGGTGTTGGTTTGCTTGAGCTCGGCGATCGTGGCGTCGAAGTGGGCGATGCCGCGGTCGAGGGTGGCGGCGAAGGATTCCTCCTCGGCGCGCAGGGCGCGGACGATTTCCTCGCGGCGGGCGGTCAGTTCGGGGAAGAAGCCGCCCATCTGCTTTTCGAGGACGGGGAAGAGCTTGCAGAGGAAGGGCTTCACGAGGCCGATGTTGCGGCCGTAGCGGGCGGCGCGGCGCAGCAGGCGGCGCAGGACGTAGCCGCGGCCGTCGTTGGAGGGCATGACGCCGTCGGCGATGGCGAACGACAGCGCGCGCAGATGGTCGGCGATGACGCGCATGGCCACGGCCGTTTCGTCCTCGAGGTAGGGCTTGCCGGAGAGCTTGGAGACGGCCTCGATGAGGGGCATGAAGACGTCGGTGTCGTAATTGGACGTCTTGCCTTGGATGACGGCGCAGACGCGCTCGAAGCCCATGCCGGTGTCCACGCACTTGGCCGGCAGTTCGTCGAGGGTGCCGTCGGACTTGCGGTTGTACTGCATGAAGACGTTGTTCCAGATTTCGATGACCTGGGGGGTCCCGGCGTTGACCATGTCCGGCGTGCAGCCGTTGGGGGTCAGGTCGAAATGGATTTCCGAGCAGGGGCCGCAGGGGCCGGTTTCGCCCATTTCCCAGAAGTTGTCCTTCTCGCCGAAGCGCAGGATGTGGGAGGGATCGACGTCGGTGACGGTTTTCCAGATGTTTTCGGCTTCGTCGTCGGTCTTGTAGACGGTGACCCACAGGCGGTTCTTCGGCATTTTCCAGACGACGGTGAGCAGTTCCCAGGCCCAGGAAATGGCCTCGCGCTTGTAGTAGTCGCCGAAGGACCAGTTGCCGAGCATTTCGAAGAAGGTGTGGTGGTAGGTGTCGCGGCCGACTTCCTCGAGGTCGTTGTGCTTGCCGGAGACGCGGATGCACTTCTGGGTGTCGGCGACGCGTTTCCAGGACGACTTGCGTGCGCCGAGGAAAATCTCCTTGAACTGGTTCATGCCGGCGTTGGCGAAAAGGAGGGTGGGGTCGGTCGGCAGGACGACGGGCGACGAGGGGACGATCTCGTGCTGCTTCGAGGCGAAGAAGTCGAGGAACGACTGGCGGATTTCGGCTGAGGTCATCATGGGGCGGCTCCTGGGTTTTCCACGCTATGGAAAAAAGTTTTCCATACCGTGGAAAAATCGGGGGGGATTTTTCCACACTGTGGAAAAAAGGAAAGCCCCAATTTAGGCCGCGATTCCCCGCGCGGCGGGGAAATCAGGGGCTCCGGAGCAACTCGGCAAGGGTGGGAAAGGGCCGTTTTTCGGGGGCGCCAACGAGGGGCAAGAGGGAGGAATGCCATTGGACGTCGGAGACGAGGGCGATGCCGGTTTGGTCGGGGACGAAGTCGGTTTCCAGGGGAACGGCGACGGACCGGCGTTCGCCGGCGAGCCAAGGCGAGTTCCCGCCGGGGAGCGGAAGGAGGGACTGGGGCCGCCATTTGCCGCGCCGGAGGATCTGGAGCTGGACGGCGAGCGGCGGGATGAAATCCTGGAGGGCTTCGAGCTCGAGCCGGGCCTGGCCGTTCTCGACGCGGCAGGAGCGTACGGCGAGCCAATCGCCGTAGCGCCGGGCGGCCGAAGCGGGATGGTCCGCCAGGGCGCGGGCGAGCTGGCCGCGGCGGACGGCGAGCATGTCGCGCCAGTTCCAGGCAAATTCCGCCTTTTCCACGCGGACGGCGCCGCCGGAATGCGCGCGGAACGAAAGGGAGACGTTGCGCGGGAACGACGCGGAATCGTAGGTCCACTTCAGGTCGGGCGAACGCGGGTCCGGAAGCTCGAGGAATTCGAAACGCGCGACGGACGTGCGGTCGTCGAGGTCGAGCTCGACTTGGCCGGAGAAATTGGTGTTGCCGAACGCGTCGGGGTTGCGGCCCAGTACCATTTCGAGATGCTGGCGGGCACCGGTCACGGGCAGGAAATTCGCCAGCGCCGGGGTTTGGCGTTCGGTGTTTTGGCCCATCGCGAACGAGAAATGGAGGACGGCGCCGGCCGGCCGTTCGACGAGGCGGATACGGGCGAAGTCCTGCCAGGTTTCCAGGCGGATGCCGCCGAAAAACGCTGCGGGAGGATTGGTTGGATCGCGGGCGAGCCACTCGTCCCAGCGGGCGAGGAGGTCCTGCGCATCCGTTCGGGCTTCGGAATCGCCGGCGAGGGCCCGCCAGAAGGGACCGGCATCGGCTAGGGCGTCTTGTTCGCGCAGGAGGGCGATGGCTTTTTGAGGATGGCCTTCGTCGAGGAGGATCGCGGCGGCCTCGAGAGGGTCGAAGGCCAGGCGGAGAAAACACGGCAAGTAGGTGAGGGTGGGACCGCCGGTCTCGGAGCGGACGACGATGCGCTCATAGCGGACCCAACGGGGGTTCCACCAGGGTCGCCGCAGGGGAATGGCGTCGGCGTCGTAGGGTCCGAGTTCCAACCGGTCGGTTCGTCCGAATCCCTTGGCGCAAACGGCGGCGGCGCGTTCGCGCGTGCAGAACACCAGGAAGACGGATTCCGGCGGCTCGCCGGGGCCGCCCACGGCGATTTCGCGCGGGATCTTGTCGATGAGCGCCGCGAAACGGGGTCCGGCGCGGAGGCTGCCGCAGAAGAAGGTGGCGCGATCGTCGTCCCGGACGAGGGTGGGACGCGGCAGCTCGACGCCGATTTCCTCGGCCGGGGCCAGGCGTTGGTCGGGCTGGCTCCAGAGTTCGATGCGGGGGGAGCGGAAGGCCGGCAGGGGCGCGGGAGAATCCAAGGGGCCCCAGGCGGCGATGCATTGACCGTAGGTGAGCAGCGTTTCCATGCGGGCGGCATAATCGGGAAACAGCTTGCCGGTGCGGGGGTCTTGGATGCCGCGCCCGTGGGCATCGGCGTTGACCAGCACGTAATCCACGGGATTGGTCGCGAAAAACGAGGGATCCACCGCTTCATATTTTCCGATGCCGACGGCTTGCGCGGCGACGCCGACCTCGGCGGGGGCGGTATAGAGTTCGACCCCGAGGGGCTTGTCCTCCGGATAGCAGGTTTTGAGCTTTCGGTTGGCGAGGCGGCGGGTGTCCTCCCAGGCGAACGTCGAGGACATGGCGATGCCGTTGCGCAGGGCGGGAAGCGCGGCGCAGGCGCAGAGAACCAGGGCGCAGGCCTTGGCGGCGGTCGGACGGCGGCGGGAACTCCACAGCGCGGCGACCGGCAACGCGGCCCACAGGCAGAAATTCGGCAGCAGGGCCATGAACTCCTGCGAACGGGACCAGGGGGCGTGGAACACGATGAACCAGAGGTGCAGGGCGGGGAACAGCAGGGCGACGGGCCAGAAGGGACGGAAGCGCCGCGTGAAGCAAAATCCGAAACCGATGGCCGCGAGCGCCAGCCAGCCGGCGCCCAGCGAGGTCGCGAAACGCGCCATGTTGGCGGCGTTCATCCACTCCCGGGCGTGGGGTTCGTGGGCTGCGGCGCCGAGAAGGCCGGCGGTTTCGGCATAGACGGAAGATTCGCCATGCCGAAGGCCGGCGACGAAGGAGGAGACGTGGCGGGCATCCGGCGAGGCGACGACAAAACCGGCGATGGCCAGCAGGACCACGATCAGCAGGGCGTCGGCGGTGCGTTTGGCGAGGCGATGGCGGGCGTCGGGACGGAGGGGCAGGTGGAGGGCGGTGGCCAGCAAGGGGGCGACGAGAATCGCCATCGGGAACTTGGTGCCGGCCGCGAAGCCGGCGGCAAAGGCCGCGCAGGCGAGATCGCGCCGCCGCCGCGTAGCCAACGCGCGGGCCATGAGAAGCAGGGCCAGCGCCAGGGTGGCCAGCATGGCGACGTCGGTTTCCAGGTAATGGGCGTGTTCGATGGGATAGGCGGCAAAAGCCATCAGCGCGGCGGCGGTCAGCGTGCCCGCCCGCGAACCGGCGATGCGCCGGGTCAATCCGGCGACCAGCAGGATGGCGAGGACTCCCAGCCAGACGTTGAAGTTGCGGCCGAAAGCAAAGTCGTCCGGCCGGGGGAGGGAATAGCGATCCGTGGCGCGCACGAAATAGTTCCAGCGGTGGACGGGATGGGCCACGATCCATTCCAGCGCCCGTTGGGCGGCGTCGGCCAGCACGAAGAAACCGCCGGCATAGGTTTTGGGCAGCAGGGAATGGGTTTCGTGCATCCGGTCCATCCAGACGGAGATGGGCTGTTCGTCGGGGTGAAGCTGGAACGGTTCGGTCAGTCCGGCATAGCGCAGCAGCAGGCCGGACAAAAGGCAGGCCAGCAGCAATATGGAGAAAACAAATTTGCGCGTTTTCATGGGGAATACCGGAACAGGCCGTTTTGTTCCCAGATTTCGATCTGCGGCGCGGCGGCGGCGACGCCGGGGGACAGGTTTGTCCAGCACCAGGTTTGCGCATGGCCGTCGAGCCGCGAGGTCGGCGGCAGGTTCCACGTCCGGCCGGTTTTCGGATCGCGCAGCACGCCGCGCGCGGGGAGGGGGGAGCCGTCGTTGCGCACGACGGCGCAGAAGGAATCTTCCGCCGGCGCCGGAGACGGCGAAACGGCGAAGGCGTGGACGCCGCCGAAAACGGAAATGCGCGGAATACGGAAGAGATCGGCGGCAGGGGCGTTGGTGAACATCTGGTCGCCGCAAACGACGGCGGTGCGATAGCCGCTGGCGACGACGGCGTCGCGGAGGCCGTCGGGCGCGACGCCGTAGGGATAGCAGAAATCCCGGGTCTTGCTTCCGGTCTTGCGCTTGAAGATGGCGCGGCATTCCGCCACCTCGAGCGCCAGGCGGGCGGGATCGGGCGCGTGCGAATGCGAATGGATGCCGAAAGCGACGGTGCCGCGATCCAGCATGGTCCGCACGTCCCGCCAGACGAGGCAATCGTCGTCGCGGTATTTCTGGCGTCCGGCGGGTTCGTCGGCGATGGTGCCGGTGATGAGATAGCAGATGGCGCGGAAGCCTGCGGCGCGCAGGATGGGTTCCGCTTCGGTCCGCGTGCTGAACAGGCCGTCGTCGAAGGTGAGGATGACGGGCTTGCGCGGCTGCCAGAATTTCCAGGCGCGCCGTTTCGCGACGTCGCCGGGCAGGATCGCGCGGTAGCCGGCCGCCTTCAGGTCGGCGACCTGACGGCGGAATTCATCGGTCGCCACCGTCCAGACGTCGGCGCCCGGATCCGGCGCGAGGTGGTGGTACATCAGGACGGGAATGGTTTCCGGTTGGTCGTCGCGGCACCCGGAAGCGATCGGGAGGATGAGCAGCACCAAGGCCGCGGCCCTGGAAAGCGGGAGGGCGCGAAGGGAGCGAGGGACGACGATGTTCATGGGTGGCTATGGTCCGAGCAAAATCAACGTTTTGGGACGTCCGGGGATGGAGAGCGTGCCGGCGGGAAAGACACAGGCCGCCCGCAAGCGGCCTGGGCTGCAAGGACGCTGCCGGGATCAGATCTTGGTCCCGGTGTAGGCGACGTGCTTGTAGGGATTGTGCCAATGCTCGATGAAGTCGAGCGCGAGCACGTCGCCATCGATGGTGGCGACGATTTCGCCTACGCCGGTGCCGGGGTTGACCATGGGGCCGGAAGCGGTGTTGCCATCGACGGCATAGGTGCCGTAGACGCGGCGGGCGGACCCATCCGCGGTGTCGGAAATCAGCCAGGAACCGTCGTCGTTGAAAATGAGATACCAGGAAACGCCGGCGCCTTGCGTCAGGGCCCAGGTGCCGACGAACTTGGAACTGCCGCCGCCCGAGTCGCCATCGTCGTCGGAGTCGCTGCAGCCGGTGAAAGCCAGGGGAATCGCGAAAGCCAGCAAGGCCATCCAGAGAAACTTGCGCATGGGAATCCTTTCCGTGTTTGTTCGTTTAGTTAAATTTTATGTTTACATCTGCGCCGGGAAATCTAGTATCTATGTTGAAACTAAAAACGATGCCATTTTTAACATAGAAACATATGGTGACGTCAAGAGCGGAAAAACATGGCGGGGGCCGGCCGGCCAAGTTCGCCGAGCCCAGCCGGCCGGTGACGGTGACCTTGCCGGAGCGGGTGCTGCGACTGTTGGCCACCGTCGATTCCGACCGGGCCAAAGCCATTACCAAGCTGGCCGATTCCTTGCTGGGTGCAAATGGAACCCCCCCGAAGCCGGTCACCACGGTGAACATCGCCAAGGGAAAGGCCATCATCCTGGTGAACTACAGCGAGCGGCTGGCGCGACTTCCGTGGCTGCGGCTGATCGAAGTGGCGCCGGCCCGGCATCTCATCTCCATCCGGTCGGGGACCTCGATCGAATCGATCGAGGTGGCCATGCACGACATCCTGGACGACTTGCCCAAGGGAAAGTCCACGGATCGGGAAATGCTGGAAACGCTGCTGCAGCTCATTCGCTCGTCGCGGCGCACCAATACGACCATGAAAGAAGAAATCCTCTTCATTGCGACGAACGGCTGAGCCGCACCGGCCCGTCTGTCCCGGGGCGGTCGCGGCGAAGAACGCTTTCATGAAAGAATTTGAAACAAGTGACTGATCAGGAGTTCGTTCGATGAGCATTCGATGGGTTCGGCTTTTTGTTTCGAGGATGTCGGGAGTTTTGGGTTTCTGCCTGTTGGCCGGGTGCGGATCGGGAGACGACCAATTGGAGAACCGGAATCCCGGCGACAACGACCTCAACGTCGTCGTGGCTTTTGGCGACAGCATCACCCAGGGCAGCGAATGCAGTTGCGTGCCGTATCCCGCGCGCCTGTCCGGGTTGATCGGCAAGGTGGTCTACAACACCGGCATCGGCGGAAGTTGCGCGAGCGACAACGTCGGCCGGGCGCAGGAGGCCATCAACAAGTACCATCCCGCATTCATGTTCATCCTCTATGGCGTCAACGACGTCATCCATGGCAGCGGTGTCGATGGCGACGCAGTCGCTCTCAGCCAAATGGTGTTGATCTGCAAGCAAAACAACGTGGTGCCGGTTCTGGCCACCTATCCGCGACCGATCTTGGGCCATCAGCTGTTCGCCGGCAAAACGATTGCCCTTAACCGGAATATTCGCGCCATTGCCAAAGCAGAAGGCATCAAATGCGTCGATCTCGAAATGGAATTCTCGCTTGGTCCAGATCCTCTCTATTCCGCGTGGCCTACCACCGATCCCGACCTCATGGGGCCCGACGGGCTCCATCCCAACGATGCCGGCACGCAGATCATCGCGCTGGCCTGCGCCGACCTGTTCTGATCGTTCCGTCCCGATTCGCGGAGGCCTACCGGACGGGAATCCGGAAGGTTTTCAGGACGGGCAGATGCTGGAGGTCGCGGGCGGTGTCTTCCCATTCGGCGGGCGGCGGCAGGGGATTCCACAGGCGGGAGTCGAAGACGAGACCGGCGGGAAATTTCTGGCCGGCCAGCACGGTGGGGGCGTGGTACGGAGCCAGGGCGGGATTGGGCAGGACGTAGTCGTAGGGCCGGCTGCGGTTCGCGTTGGTGTTCTTGTTGCCGGCCTGGTCGGCGGGGTGGGCGGAATCGTCGAACCAATTCGTCAGCGCGGCGAGCGCCTCCGAATCGCGGGTGGCGACGTTGAAGTCGCCGCACAGCGCGACATAGTCGCCTTCCGGAAACTGCTTGCGGATGAGTTCGAGCAGGTGGCGGGCCTCGGGCAGGCGCCGTTCGGAATGGTTTTGCACGAGGTGGACGCTGACGACGTGCAGGGGCTTGGGTCCGGGAATCTGGACGGTGGCCCAGAAAAAGCAGCGGTTGCCGACGTAGGGATCCTCCCATTGGCCGAACGCGACGATGGGATAGCGGCTCATGACGCCGTTGGGCAGGCGCGAGCCGCCTTTTTCGCGCGCAAAATGGGCATCCGGGCCGAAGAGGCGCCGGGCGAGGTCTTTCGAGGTGCCCAGCTTGTAGTTGTATTCCTGGATGGCCAACACGTCGGGCTGGAGGGCCTGGAGGATGCGGATGCCGGCCGCGCCGTAGGTCTGGGTTTCGTTGTCGGAAAGGTTGGCGGTGGCGATCGTGAACGTGGCCCATTTGGGCGGCGTGGCGCCGGCGACGTGGACCGCCGCCCACAGGCAAAATAGAATCGAAAGCCAACGACGCATGGTCCGGAAAGTACCCGAAAACGCCTTCCGCGTCCATTCTCCCGTGGCCGTGCGTCCGCCGCTAGGGCTTGCGGGCGGCGGCCAGGAAAACCGCGTAGACGCGGCCGTTCTTCTCGTTGCGCGCGGCGTCGGAAAAGCGGACGTCGATGAACCCGGCGTCGGCGAGTAGCCGCGCCAGCGCGGCGCGGTCGAAGCCGAGATGGTGGACGCCGGGGGCGTTCGCGCCGTGGAACGAGCCGTCCTCAGCGTCGAGATCGGCCAAGGCGATCCGGCCGCCGGGCGCGAGCAGCGCGAAGAATGTCCGCAGCAGGCCCGCGACGTCGGCGACGTGGTGCAGCGTCATGGCGGACGCGACGAGATCCAACGGGCCGGGCGGCAGCGGATCTTTCGAGAAATCGGCGTGGAGGGTTTCGACGTTCGCGCACCCGCCGGCACGGGCTTTTTGGGCGAGGACGGCGAGCATGCCGGCGGAGGAATCGACGGCCAGCACGCGGCGGACGCGGGCGGCGAGGGCCAGGGCCAGCAGGCCGGTGCCGGTGCCGTAGTCCAGCGCGGTCCACTCCGCGCGCAGCGGCACGGCTTGTTCCAGCGCGGCGAAGATGTCCGCGGCGAGTTTCACGCGGCGGGGTTCTTCGTCCCAGGTCTGGGCGCGGACATCGAAGGAACTGGCCATTTACTTGCGGCCCGAGAGGACCTGGCGGAGCACGTCTTCGAGGGAAGAATCCGGGGCGATCTGGGCGGAGACGTCCTTGACCATGCGCTGGGCGTCGGCGGGCTTGTAGCCGAGGGAGACGAGGGCGAGATAAGCGTCGCGCAGCTTGGCGTCGGCGGGGCCGGGGGCGTTTCCCGCGGTCAAGGCTTCGGCCAGATCGCCCTTGCCGAGCTTGTCGCGCATTTCGAGGACGAGGCGCTCGGCGGTCTTCTTGCCGATGCCGGAAATGCCGCTGAGGCGCTTGATGTCGCCGGCGGCGATGGCCGCCTTGAGGTCGCGCACGGACAGGCCGGAAAGCACGGCGAGTCCGAGCTTGGGGCCGATGCCGTTGACGGAGGTCAGCAGAAGAAAGGCGGAGCGCTCGTCGGCCGTCATGAAGCCGAACAGGAGGTGGGCGTCTTCGCGGACGACGGGGACGGTGAGGAGGCGGAGGCGCTGGCCGATGGCGGGCAGGCGGTCGTAGCTGCTCAGGGGGATGGCGGCCTCGTAGCCGACGCCGCCGACGGCGACGACCACGCGGGTGGGCTCCTTCTCTTCCAGCACGCCATCCAGAAAGACGATCATGTTGTGTCTCGTTTCAGCGCTTTGGCATCCAACCACGCAGAAACCCGCCGCGACCGTAAGGCGCCGGCGGGTCCATGCGGTTGTCCGACGTGGCGGACGTAGCCCGGTCCGGAAATCAGGCCGTGGCCTTCTTGGAGAGCTTGGCCGCGATCTTCAACCGTTTCTTGCGACGGTCGCGGGCCTTGCGCTTCACTATTTTTCTCAATTGCTGTCCCATAAGGCCGTCTGTGGTATCAAAACCCGCAAGGACAAGTCAAGCGCGGGCGGTTTGGGATTTGAAAGGCGGCGGCGATTTTGGAAGAATCGGGGCATGGAATCGAGGCGGCTATTCGCGGGGGTGGCGGTGCCGGCGACGGCGGGCCTGCGCCGCGCGCTGGCCGAACTGCAGCGGGAGCTGCGAGGCGAGCGGATCCGGTGGACGCGCCTGGAAAACCTGCACCTGACGGTCGAGTTTTTCGGGGAGACGGCGGCGGAGAAGATTCCGGAACTGGAAAAAGCCTTGGCCGCCGCCGCCGGGCAGTCCGCGGCGTTCACGTTGAGATTCGCGGAGCTGGGAACGTTCGGCGGCGCGCGTCAACCGCGCGTGCTGTGGATGGGCGTGGAGTCGCAGGGTCTGGCGGCTTTGCACGATCGCGTGGCGGCGGCGCTGCGGGATGCGGGCTGGGTGCCGGAGACGCGGAAATTCGCGCCGCATCTGACGCTGGGACGGATCGCGCGGCTGAAGGATCCGGAACAATTCGCCGCGGCGGTGGCCGCGCCGCGCGAAGGGGCCGCGCCAGACCAGACGGTCGGCGAGTTGATCTTGTTCGAGAGCGTATCCGGGCGTTACGTGCCGATCGGGCGGTGGCCGCTGGGTCCCGCCGGTTGAAATCAGGCGGGGCGCAGGAGATCGAGGACGGCTTGGACGGCTTCGGCAGCGGGGATGGCGCGGAGGGCTTTTTGAGCTTCGGAGGATCGACGGGGGACGTCGCGGGTGCGGCGACTGGAATGCTGGAGGATGCGGATGGAATCGCCCAGAGGCCCGGTTTGGGCGGGATTGGTGATGCCGTAGAGGGCGACCAAGGGGGTGCCGATGGCAGCGGCGAGGTGCATGCCGCCGCTGTCGTTGCATAGAACGGCGGCGGACAGCGCAAGGACGGCGGCGAGTTCTTCCATGGTGGTGGCGCCGGCCAGATTGAGTCCGTTGGGGGCGGCGGCGGCGGCAACCTGCTGACAAGCGGCGTGCTCGGATGGGGTTCCGAGGGTCACGACGGAACCGCCGGTTTGGGCGACGAGGGCGGCCGCGGTTTCGGCGTAGCGTTCCGCCGGCCACTGCTTGGAGGTGCCGCGGGCGGCGCCGGGTATGACGGAGATCCAAGGCCGGGGCAGCGCGGTCAATTTTATGCGCATGGTTTCGCGCGCGTGCGGAGGGGCGGTCAACCGGGGCGGAGCGAAGGCCCGGCGGGTTTCGCCGGGGAAGAATAAATCGAAATATTCGAAGACTTGATGGGTGCGGCCGGGCCCGGCGGCGGCGGGCCGGATGTCGGTGAGCATCAGGTCGCGCGGAAAATGGCCGGGAAAGCCGATGCGGCGGGGAATCTTGGCGAGGAACGGTGGGATGGCGGAACGGAACGAGTGGGGCAGAACGTATGAAACCTCAAATTTCAAGTCCCGGAGGGCCTGGATGGTCGGCTTGAGGCTGCCGCCGGCGGGCGGGAGGGAAAGCACGCGGTTGGGAATGGGGCTCATGGCCCAGAGGGAGGCGAGACCCGGCTTCGTCAGAAGGGTCAAGTCGGCGTGGGCATGGTGGTCGCGGAGCGCCTGCAGGGCGGGCATGGACATGACGGCGTCGCCGAGCCAGTTGACGCCACAGACGAGGATGCGGGGAGAGGGCTTCAATATCCAATATCCAATGTTCAATATCCAATCATCAATAGGGGCAGACTACCAGGTGTAGCGGACGGTATAGGTGAAGGTTTGGCTGGCGCCGGCCTTGACGGGGACGGAGAATTGAATGGAGTGAGGATCCGTACCGGGGACGTGTTCGGTGCTGGCCGCGATGATTTCGTGGTTTTCGCCGCGGTAGAAGTGCTCGACGACGGTGATGGTCTGATCGGCGGCCGTCTGGTTTTCCAAGGTGATTTCGAAGGATTCATCGGCGGTTTTAAGCGGTACGACGTCGACATAGGCGGTGCGGAGGCGACGCCCGAAAAGTCCGGCGGAGGGACCGAGATCGACGAGGGCCGACTCGCCGGGCTTGAGGGCGGCGAGCCAATCGGAACCGATCCATTCGAGATTCTGGTCGGCCTGGCCGCGCAGGAGCCGGAATTCGCCGGGCGGCAGCGGCTCGGGGCGGTCGTTTTTGAAGGCCAGGCGGGTTTGAACAACGGTGGAAAACTCGGTGCCGAGGTTTCCATCGGTGCGGCGATTGCGCTGAAAGCGGTCGAAGCGAACGCCGTCGTAGACGTAGCGGGTTTCGACGGGGATGGCGGGGGCGGACGAAAGGCCGGCGCGGACGTCGGCATCGGCCGGGAGAGTCAAGGGCTGGGGCAGATCGTAGGTGGCGACGATGGCGGCGGAGGCTTCGGCGCGTTCGGGCGTCCAGGATTTTCCGTCGGCGGAATAACGCAGGGCGGGGGCTCGGGCGGCGCGGGGGTCGTCGGGAGCCGGCACGAGCGGGGCGAACAGACCTTTTTCGGAAAGGGCGAGCCGGATGCGGGCGTTCACGAAATCGCGCTGGGTCTGGTTCCGGAGATGGACGCGGGTGGAAAGGGCGATGGAACGGGCATCGTCGGCGAGGATGGCTTCGTGGGAGGCGGACCAGGACAGACCGGCGGCGGCGTAATTGAGTTGGACGGCGGCGGGCGGCGTCTGGCCGGCGGCGAGTTGCCAGACGAGCGTGGGCTGGCGGGCGAGATCCGCGCGGACGGGAAACTCGATGGAATCAAGCGCGAAGAGATTGGGAACGACGCGGACCGGTTGACCTTCGGTCTCGAGGGTGAGGGAAGGGGTCGGCCTGGTAAAATCGGGCAGAGAGGACAGGCGTCCGGCTAGCGTGGCGTCGCCTTTGCGGCAGATGAGCGCCGTGCCGCGATAGGCGCGGAAAAGGGATTCGTCGTCGCGCAGGTCGTAGAGGAAGCGCTGGGCCACGATATCGATGGTCTCGCTGCGCTCGATTGGGACGGCATTGACGGACGCCGGCAGCAGCGTCTCGGGCAGCGTACCGATGCGGACGAATCCATCGGGGCCGGGCGGTTCGACGTCGTGGGTTTCGGAAATCTGGGCGTGGCCGTTTTCCTGGATGACGAGCGCGACGGAGCGCGGTTGCGCCGCGGAGGCGACTCCGGGGACCAGGAGAATCAGGAGAATCCACAGGGCGTTCTTCATGGCGAACCTCAGGGGTGCGGGATGCGCTGGACTTGCTGCTGGAGAAAAGCGTCGGCGAGGACGAGGGCGGCCATGGCTTCGACGACGGGCACGGCGCGGGGCAGGACGCAGGGATCGTGGCGCCCCTTGGCTTCGAATACGACGGGGGCTCCGTCGAAGGCCACGGTGTTCTGCGGGAGGGAGATGGTGGATACCGGTTTGAACGCGACGCGGAAAAAGATCGTTTCGCCGTTGGAGATGCCGCCTTGGATGCCGCCGCAATGGTTCGTGGCGGGTCGGATGCCGCCGCCGGGTTTGGCGGCGAACGGGTCGTTGTGCTGCGAGCCGCGCAGGAGAGTGGCGCCGAAGCCTTCGCCGATTTCGAAGCCGCGCGTGGCGGGAATCGACAGCATGGCGTGGGCGAGTTCGGCGGTGAGTTTTTCGAAGACGGGCTCGCCCCAGCCGGCGGGGACGCCGCGGCAGGCGCAGGCGACGATGCCGCCGAGGGAATCGCCGGCGTCGCGCGCGGCCTCGATGGCGGCGACCATGCGGGGGGCCGCTTCGGGGTCGGGGCAGCGGACGAGGGAGGCATCGACGTCGGCGCGGGCGATGGCCGCGAGATCGGGCCGTTTGGATACGATGGACCCGACGGATTCGACCCACGCGACGATCTGCACGGGGTGGAAGACGGACAGCATCTTTTCGGCGACGGCGCCGGCGGCGACGCGGGCGGCGGTTTCGCGGGCGGACGCTCTCCCGCCGCCGGAACGGGCGCGCAGGCCATATTTTTCGGCGTAGGTGAAATCGGCGTGCGAAGGGCGGGGAACGGTTTCCATTTCGGCGTAGTCGCCGGGCTTGGTGTCGGCATTCGGGATGGAGAGGCCAATGGGCGTGCCGAGGGTGAGGCCGCGATCGGTGCCGGAAAGGATGGTGACGACGTCGCTTTCCTTGCGGGGGGTGGCGAGGGCGGTGGCGCCGGGACGCCGGCGGTCGAGCTGGGGCTGGAGGTCCTCGGCCGAGAGGGGAATGCGGGCGGGGCAGCCGTCGACGATGCACCCGATGGCGCGGCCGTGGGACTCGCCGAAGGTGGTGACGCGGAAGAGGGTGCCGAAGGTGCTGGACATGTACGCGATTCTCCTGTGGGGGGAAGAGTAGGATGGCGCGCGACGCGAAGAAAGATAAAATTGACGGGGCCGGCGTTGGAAATTGACAAACCCCCTTGGGGGAATATCGTCCTGACTTGTGGATGCAACGAAACCCCCCAAGGACAAAACAAACATGAGCATGGCAAAAGAGTTCCAGGAATTCGCGGTGAAGGGCAACATGATCGACATGGCGGTCGGCATCATCATCGGCGGCGCGTTCGGCAAGATCGTGGCGTCGCTGGTCAACGACGTGATCATGCCGCCGATCGGCATGCTGCTGGGCAAGGTGGATTTCAAGGAGTTGGCGCTCACGCTGAAAGAAGCGACGGTCGATGCGGCGGGCGCCGAAGTGGCGGCGGTGAGGCTGAACTACGGCATGTTCCTTCAGAACGTGGTGGATTTTCTGATCGTGGCCTTTTGCGTGTTCTTGCTGGTCAAGGGCATCAACAGCCTGCGCCGGAAGCAGGACGCCGCCGCGGCGAAATAGCCGATCGAGAGCGGAAAATGGCATGGGCGTTGGCCGTCACCTGTCGGCAACGGCTTGGCCGCAGCGGAGCAGGACGGGGTGATGCCCTCGCGGTTGAGTATTATGTAAATCAAATGAAGTAAATGTATTACAACAATAGTCGCAAGCGGTCCGTGGTGCCGGGGCTTGCAGTTCTTCTATGATGAGGTATGGTCGAAAAAAATAGTTCAAAAAAAAGATTGTTACAGTTCGGTTAATAATTTAGGTTTCCGTCTAATCATGGTGAACAAGCAAAAAACAAAACGAAAAGAAACGGCTGCTGATATGCGGGCCAAGAGTCGCGAATTGCGCGGAGTGTTTCATGCGGCGGGATTGCGGCTGACCAAGCAGCGCCTGACGATCTATCGGGAGCTGGAGTCGTGCAGCGACCATCCGGACGTGGATTATTTGTTCCGGGCGGTGAAACGGGTCGTGCCGAAGATTTCGCTCTTCACGGTCTACCGCACGATGAACGTGCTGGAGGCGTCGGGGCTGGTTTGGCGGGTCACGACCTGGAAAAGCCATGCGCGCTACGGCGCCGGCATCGATGGACCCGCGCATTTCCTGTGCGAGAAGTGCGGACGGATCAAGAACGTGGAGGTGGGCGATATTGGGTTCTTGCGCCGCAAGGTCGAAAAAGAGCATGGCCACGTCAACCGCATGAGCCTGATTTTCCACGGGACCGGGACCTGTTGCGCGACGCGCGCAAAGCGTCCGCAGTTCACGCGGGCCCGGGCCTGATCCCCGAACATTCCTGAGCACAAGAAAGGCCGCCCGAAAGGGCGGCCTTTTCTTTCGCGGCGCGGGGCGCGCGGATCACATTTTGGTTCCGTTGTAGAGGATGTGCTTGTGGGGGTCGTGCCAATACTCGACGAAATCGAGTGAAAGGCTGGCGCCATCGAGCGTGGCGATGATTTCGCCCTCGCCGGTGCCGGGGTTGACCATCGGTCCGGCGGCCCGGTTGCCCTCGACGGCGTAGGTGCCGTAGACGCGCCGGGCGGAGCCGTCGGCGGTGTCGGAGATCAGCCAGGAGTTGTCGGCCTTGAAGAGGATGTACCACTTGACTTCGCTGTTGCCTTCGCGGAGGGCCCAGGTGCCGACGAACGAGCCGTTGTCGCCGACAACGGTTTCGGTTTCGTCGGTTGCGGATTCCTCTTCGTCTTGGGTGTCGCCGTCCGGGCCGCCTTCGCCGCAGCCGGCCAGGGCGAGCGGCATCAGCAGGGCCAGGAAAACGGTCCAGAAAAAGCGGTGGAGTTTGGGCATGGGCGGGCCTTTCGTCGTCGGGTGGTTTTCGTTCGGAAGAGAATAAATTAGAGCCAGCCGCGGAGTCGATAGTAAAGAAGCGCGGAATATTCGCGGAGAACGGTGAAGGTGTAGCCGAGGTTGCTCCAGAAATCGTAGCGGAAGCGCAGGGAGAAGCCGAGGTTGGGAACGGCGGGGATCGCGGCCGGAGCGGGATCGCAGGAATCGAGATCCCGGGCGATGAGTTCGAGCGGGTCTTCGATGGAGAGGGCAAAAACGGGGAGCCCGTCGAGGTGCACTTCCTGGTTTCGGTCGGCCACGGCCTTGCGGATGCAGGCGGCGGTGCGCCGGACGTGATAGGGATCGGTCACGATGAGCACCTGGCCGGGGGGGGCGCGCGCGGACAGGACTTCGGCGAGGCGGAGCGCTTGCTCGCGGGTGTTGCGTCCGCCGGCGAGGATGCGGATGCGTTCGGCGGGAACGCCGCGCAGCCGGAGTTCGTCGCAATAGGCGCGGGAGGCGAACGATTCGTTGGTGCCCAGCGGCAGGGCGATGAGCACCTCGGCTTGGGGATATCGCATGGCGGCCTGCGCGCCGTAATAGGTGCGGGACAAGCCGGACTCGCCGGGGATGCCGCTGCCGCCCATGACGAGGACGTGGGTGGGGGGGGCGCGGACGCCATCGGGCACTTCGGAGAGGTTGCTGTAGGCGCGCCAAGGCCAATTGGTGAATTGCGCGGCGACGAAGAGCACGGCCAAGAGGCCGAGCAGGAGCAGCCCGGCGCGAAGGAGGCGAAACACGAAGCGGATGGCGGCTTTCATGGCGGGAAAAGGTAGCGGAGCGGCGATGGCGGGAAAAGAGTTTCTTTTCAGGGACGGTGCGGATAGAACGGGGGGCATGAAAAGGGCGCTTCGATTCGGGCTGTCGCTGGCGATCTCGGCGGGAATCCTGGGACTGGTGTTCCGCGAAGCGGGTTCATCGGCGGGCGAAGTGATCCAGGCGCTTGGGGCGATGGGGCTCGGCGTCTGGGGGGCCTACGCGGCGGCGCAGCTGCTCCAGGGCTGGCTGCGGGCGGTGCGGTATCGCGGGCTGCTGGCCGGGGCGGGGGCGAGCCCCTTGCCGGGCCGCGGCCGGATGTTCGGGGTGACGCTGGCTCGGAACATGTTCGTGGATATGCTGCCGGCGCGCGTCGGAGAGCTGGCATATTGGGCGCTGCTGAACCGCGGCGAAGGGGTGAAGAGCGCGGATTGCGTATCGTCGATGGCGATCAGCATTTTGTTCGATTTCTTGGCGCTGGCGGCGGTGCTGGCGTGCGCCGTGAGCGTGCCGATGCTGGAGACGGGCGGACGGATGGCCTTGCTGTGGGGCGCGGCGGTGGTGTCGATGGCCGTGGCGGTGGGCACGGTCGCGTTGTTCCGCGGCCCGCGCTGGGCGGCGGGGTTGACGCGGCGCATGCCGGGCGGCGCGCGCTGGTGGCGCTGGCTGCTGTCTGGGATGGAGAAATTCATGAACCAATTGTCGGAATCTTTCGGGCAAGTGCGGAGTGCGGGCGTGTTGTGGAAGACGGCGGCGCTGTCGGTCGGCATCCGCGCCGTGAAATACGTCGGCTTGGCGGCGGCGTTCTATGGCGTGGCGCGGACGCTGCGTCCGGCGTTGGCGGATTTGCCTGTCTGGCAGACGCTGGTGGGCCTGATCAGCGGCGAGGGGGGAGCGGCGCTGCCCGTGCCGACGTTCTTGAGTCTGGGCAGCTACGAGGCGGCCGGCGCGGGCGCGATGCGCCTGGCGGGCGTGCCGGGCGCGGACGCGGCGATCGTGCTGCTGGGGACGCACGTGGCGAGCCAGATGGTCGACTATTCGCTGGGCGGGCTGGGCCTGCTGGGGTTGCTGTGGGGCCGGCGAAGGACTCCGGCGGAATCCCGCGCGGGGCGGGGAAAGCCGGGAATCCTGGCCGGAATCGGGTTGCTGGTGGTTTTGGCGTTTCTGGGCGGGGCGCTGGGATGGCGGGCGCATCTGAAAGCCGGCGCGCAGGAGGCACCGGGAGCCGGTGTAATTCTTAAGATGGGCGCGGCGGACCAGGCCGCGCTGGCCGCGGCCTGGCAAGATCAACGCGGGTTCGTGGTGTGGAGCTCGACGATGTATGGCCAGCACGATCTGGTCCGGATGGACGGACCGTCGGGACGCATGACGCGGCTGACGAAGCATCCGCACGTGGATCGCTCGCCCAAGATTTCGCCGGACGGCACGCACGTGGCGTTCGCGCGGTCGCGGGCGGAATGGACGTCGTTCCGCGACAACAACGAATGGGACGTGTGGCTGCTGGATCTGGAGAGCGGCCAGGAGCGGCTTCTGTCGGAGCGGGGGGCGGAACCCTGCTGGACGGGCGACGGAAAAGCCGTGGTGTTCCAGCGCGGCGGCCGCGAATTGATTCAGGTGGATGCCGAAACAGGCGCGGAATCGGTGCTGCTGGGAAAACGGGAGAACCGGATCTGGACGGGACCTTCGATGGACCCCGACGGCGGGCGGGTGGCGGTCACGGTGCGCGGCGGGAAACGCAGCACCTCGCTGTTCACCGTGCCGGACGGGACGGAGACGCGGGTGGCCGGGGGGTGCCAGCTGGCCTTCGTTCCGGACGGTCGATGGCTGGTGCTGGTGGAAAACGGCGGCCGGATGAAAAACCGCATCTGCCGCGTGGATCGGAACGGCCAACGTCTGGACACGCTGCTGGACATGCCCGGCGAGTGGAGCCACGAGTATTTTCCGCGGGTGTCGAACGACGGCGCGCTGCTGGTCTTCGGAGCCTCGCGGTCAGGGCATGAACACGACGTGGCGGACTATGAAATTTTCCTGTGGCGCATCGGCGATCTTCCGGAACGGGCGGCGCGCGTGTCCTTCCACGCGGGCAACGACCAGTGGCCCGACGTCTGGGTGGAGGTGGCGCCACAAGCTCGTTAATATCCGGTTATTCTTTTTCCGAGTCTATTGCCCTGCAAGAGGAAAAATGCCAAACTGGTCCCGATCATGACGACCCAGACTACCAAGATTTCTCGCAAGGAGGAAGAGCGTCTGGCGGATCATCGGCCCCGGGAATTCCGGGTGGGCACGGTCTTGCTGGACCGCTACGAGGTCGTCGCCATCCTCGGGTCGAGCCAAATGGGCGAGGTCTGGCATTGCCTCGATCGGCAGGCGGCGCAGGACGTGGCGATCCGCTGGCTGCCGCCGGACCTGCGGCGCTCGAAGAAACTGCTGAACGTGCTGCATTCCGAAATCCGGCGGATTTCGGACAAGCAGCACCCGAACATCGCGATCATCCGGCAACTGGTGCACGCGGGCGAACAGACCTACGTGGTGGGGGATTACGCGCCGGGCATGGACGTCGAGACGTGGGCCCGGGCCGGCGAGGGCGGCCGGCGTTCGCTGGAAGAACTGCTGCCGGTGTTGCGGCAAATCGCGGCCGGGCTCGATTTCGCGCACGATCTGCGGATCGCGCACTGCAACCTGACCCCGTCGAACGTGTTCATGGGGCCCGACGGAACGGTGCGGGTGACGGATTTCGGGCTGATGACGCGCAGCCACGTGGAACTCGTTCACGGCAAAGCGACGCGAACGGGCGTGACCGGCGCCTATTTGGCGCCGGAACTCCGCGCCGAAAAGGACGAACCGGATTCGGGCAGCGACCAATATGCGCTGGGCATCCTCGCGTGGGACCTGCTGGCCGGGGCGCCGCCCCGGCCGGAAGACGACCCGCCCGCGGATCTGCCGGCGAGCGCGCGCGCCGCGCTGCGGCGGGCGACCGCGCGGAAATCGCGGAACCGGTTCGCTTCGTGCGCCGATTTCGTGAAGGCGTTGGGCGGCGAGCGCGTGGCGCGCCGCCGCGGGCGCAGCGCGTCCGAATGGAAGCGCATCCGCCGGCGCATCGGCATGGCGGCCTCGCTGCTGGCCATGGTCGCCGCGCTGGGCGGCGGCGGCTACGTGGCGGTGAAAGCGATCAATGCCCCCCGGCAACCGCCGGCGGCGGCCGAAAAACGGCAGCCCGTTCGGCCGGAGCCGGAAGTCCCGCAGAAGAAGGCGGAGCTGCCGGCGGTGGCCAAGCTGGTGGCGACCACTCCGCTGCCGGTCGAGGGGCAGCCGTGGGTCACGCAAACGGGACAAATGGAATTCGTCTGGGTGTCGCCGCTGCGGATGTGGATCGGGCGCTTTGAGGTCACCAACGAGGAATACCGGAGGAAAGATCCCACGCACGACAGCGGGGTTTTCCGCGAGTTGAGCCTGCGGGAGCCTCGTCAACCCGTCGTCCGCGTGAATTTCGACGACACGGTGGCCTTTGCCGCTTGGCTGACCGAACAGGAACGCGCGGCGGGCAAGCTGCCGGAGGGGTGGCGCTATCGCCTGCCCTCGCGCATGGAGGCGATCGACTACACGCGCGCCGGCATGTCCGCCGTCTATCCCTGGGGTGAAGCGTGGCCGCCCAACCGCGGCAACTACGGCGACGATACGCTGGGCGCCCTGTTCCGGGATTTGCAGACCATCTCCGGTTATCAGGACGGTTTCGCGGTGACGGCGCCGGTCGAGGCCAGCGGCGAGAACGCTTGGGGAATTTTCGGCGCGGGCGGCAACGTGTGGGAAACCACGTCGAAGGTCGCCGGCGGGCCGGAATTCGGCGGCTGGCAGGGAGGGGGCTGGGACGACCATGCGACCTCGCGGCTGGGATGCGAGATGACCTACGGGTTCCTGGGCAACGCGCGCGGCGCGGTGAACGGGTTCCGGCTGGTGCTCGCGCCGATCGCCGAGGAGGCGCCGCCGTCGCCGGAAGCGAAAACTCCGACCGAGCCGGCGGTGGCAACTCCACCGAGCTGATAATAAAAAGGCGGCGCCGGATGGGCGCCGCCTGCGGGCATTCGGTTGCGGGGATCAGAAATGGTGGACGTAGCGGACGTTGACGCGTTCGCCTTCGGGCCGGCTTTGGGCCTCCATTTCGAAATACACGTTCGCGAACAGGTGGTCGTTCGGGCTGAAGCTCCAGAGCGCGCCGGGGCCGATGCCGACGACCTGCTCCTTCTCGCCGTCCACGCAGTCTCCATTGGCCTTGCTGTCCGAGATCTGCCGGAAGGCGTAGCCGTTGAGGCCGACGCGCAGATGCTGGGCGATGACTTCGTATTCCGTGGCGAAGTTGGCGTGGACGGCCTGTCCGGCCTGGGTGTCGTTGATCGCCGGGTCGGGAGAGTTGGGGTCGTCGTTCTCCGCATTCCACAAGTAGTGGAAGCGGCCGGACAACGTCCATTTCGGCGTGATGAACCAAGTGGCGGACCAATAGGGATTGAAACTGACGACGTTGGCGCCGGGATTGATGGAGCGGGTTTCATCGTAGTCCCCGGTGGGGAGGATGGTCTGCAACTCGAGGCGGTGCACGAAAACGGGGCCGTTCTTGCCCATGATCGGGGTCCACTGGAGATAGGGGCCGACGAGGAGGTCGCCGAGTCCGTCCTGGGCGGTCAGCGGCGTGCCGTCGGCTTCCAGATCGAACGCGGCGGCGGGCAGGATGAGGTCGAGACCGAGCTGGGCGCCGGTGGGCAGGACTTTGGGATGCTGATAGATGATCTGGGTCAGGCTGATCCAGGCCTCGAGTTCGGGATCGCCCGGGAACGGCAGGTCGGGCAGCTTGTCGGCGGTGTAATACTGGACGTATTGCGCGAAATACCAGCCCGGGCCGGCGGGCGGAATGCCGTCGAGGAAGCTGGTGAAGCCGAGGTTGACGGCGGGCTGGTCGTAGGCGACGGCCGTGGAGGCGAGCAGCAGGGCGGCGAGGGCCGGGATCCATCCGAGGCGGGAGCGAGCGGTCATGGGGGTCTCCTGGGGTTTGTTCCTATTCGTAGAAACACAGGATGCCCCAGCCCGCGCGCGGCATCAAGCCCAAAGAAGAAAAAATACCGCCGGGCGGGAACTCACCGGTTCTGTTCGTACCAGGCGATGGTCTCACGGAGGCCTTCCTCGAACCCGACCTTGGCTTTGAAGCCGAAGAACTGCTCGGCGCGGGCGACGTCCAGCATGCGCCGAGGCTGCCCGTCGGGTTTGGTGGAATCCCAGACGATCTGGCCATGGAACCCCGTGATCTTCGCGATGAGCGGGACGAGGTCCTTGATTTTGATTTCAAAGCCGGCGCCGACGTTGACCGGTTCGGCCCCGTCGTAGCGCTCGGCGGCCAGCACGATGGCTTCGGCGCAATCGGCCACGTAGAGGAATTCGCGCGAGGCGTTGCCGGTGCCCCAGACGACGATCTCGGGCGCGCCGGCGTCGCGGGCCTCGACGCATTTTTTAATAAGGGCCGGGATGACGTGGGACGAGGCCGGGTTGAAGTTGTCCCGGGGACCGTAGAGGTTGACCGGCAGCAGGAAAATGGAGTTGAAGCCGTATTCCTGGCGGTAGGCCTGGGATTGGACGAGCATCATTTTCTTGGCGAGGCCGTAGGGGGCGTTGGTTTCCTCGGGATAGCCGTTCCAGAGGTCTTCCTCGCGGAAGGGCACGGGCGTGAACTTGGGATAGGCGCAGATGGTGCCGAGCGCAACGAACTTCTCGATTTTCCGCAAGCGGGCTTCCTCGAGGAGAAACAGGCCCATGGCCATGTTCTTGTAGTAGAACTCGCCGGGGTGCTCGCGGTTGGCGCCGATGCCGCCGACGACGGCCGCGAGGTGGATGACGAGATCGGGGCGGAAATCGTCGTACATGCGCTTCACGTTGGCAGGCTCGACGAGGTCGTAGTCCGCGACGAGCGGGACGAAGACGTCCCGGCAACCGCGGGCCTGGAGGGCGGCGGTTACAAAGCCGCCGAGGAAGCCGGCGCCGCCGGTGACCACGATGCGCTTGGATTTGAGGTCGATCATGGAAATCTCCTGTGGGAATATACGATAGACTAGAAGCGCACGGGGAGCAACGGGAGATTGCGCGCAAACCGGGGATGGGGCATACTGAACGGACTTATGAAGACACATTTCAGCGGATTTCGGTGTTTTGGTTGCGGGACGGAACCAGGGGCGGATTTCGGCGGGTACGTGTGCCCGGCGTGCGGCGGAAACCTGGAGGTGCGCTACGCGTGGCCGCAGGGGGCGCCGGCGGGGTGGTGGCTCGATGCCGGCCGGAAGGACGTCTTCCGCTACCGGGCGCTGCTGCCGGTCTCGCACCTGGAACTGGCGTCGCCGCTGCGGGTGGGGATGACGCCGCTGTACGAAGCGCCGCGGCTGGGGGCAAAGGCGGGGCTGCAGAAGCTGTACGTGAAGGACGACGGGCAAAATCCGAGCGCGTCGTTCAAGGATCGCGCCGGCGCCGTGGCGCTGGTGCGGGCGCGGGAGATCGGCGCGAAAGTCCTGTGCGGTGCCAGCACGGGCAACGCGGGCAGCTCGATGGCGTGCTTGGCGGCGAGCGTGGGCATGCCGTGCGTGATTTTCGTCCCGGAAAAGGCGCCGGCGGCGAAGATCGCCCAGTTGCTGGTGTTCGGCGCGAAGGTGCTGGCGGTGAAGGGCACCTACGACGACGCGTTCGACCTGTGCATGGAAGTCTGCGCGCAGCGCGGCTGGTTCAACCGCAACACGGGACACAATCCCTTCACGCGCGAAGGCAAGAAGACGGCGGCCTTCGAGATCTTCGAGCAGCTCGGAAAAATCCCGGACTGGGTCGCGGTGCCGACGGGCGACGGCAACATCATCGCCGGCATCTGGAAGGGCTTTTGCGACCTGAAGG
>CAZECJ010000004.1:0-51070 GCA_964510645.1 uncultured Verrucomicrobiota bacterium
CGCGCTTGAACACCTTGTAGCAGACCTCCATGTCCGTGAGGTTCAGGTTGGTGGTCATGTTGGAGAGCGTGGTCAGGAGCCGGTTGCCTAGATAGTGCCAGTAGAACACCACGCGGTGGGCGCCGCCGCCGAGGAAACGGGAGCCGTACACCACGTCCGCGTGGCCTTCCACGATGGGCTGCAACAGCCGGGGATATTCCTTGGGGTCGTATTCCAGATCCGCGTCTTGGATCAGCACGACGTCGCCGGTGGCGGCGGCGAATCCGGTGCGCAGCGCCGCGCCCTTCCCTTGATTCACTTCGTGGAGCAAAACCTTCAGGTCGGCCTGTTCTTTCCCCATCTTTGCCAGCACGTCGCGCGTCCCGTCGTGGGAGCAATCGTCCACCAGAAGGATTTCCTTGTCCATGCCGACATCGACCGACCGGACCATGTCCACGATCTGGGAAATGGTGGCCGCCTCATTATAAACGGGGATCACGATGGATAATTTCACGGCTTCTCCTCTTGCGTTTCCAAGCGAACGGTGCCGACCAAAAAGTAGTCAAAGGGGACGTCCGATACAAGGAAAACTCCCCACTGGCGGACTTGGTCCAGCCGCAGCGGACGACCGGCAGGCGTTTGCGCGATTTCCTCGGCTGGAATTCGCACGGCGTTCCAGCCCTGGGTGACGGCGAATTCCTTCTGGAAGCGTTCCGCATACGGCGGATTTCCGGGCCGATCATCCACCCGGACCGCGAAAACGGCGGGCCAGGCTTCCGGCCAGAATAGATCCACCTGCATGGCCCGGATCCCGCGCCAATCTTGGCGGATCGGTTCGCGAAACAACCCGGGATAGGAAATCGAAGGGGCGCCCGATATCCGATTCAAGTGGAACCCTTCTTCGCCGGAGACGGAAAGAACCACTCCATTCAGGCTCCAGCCACGCCTCGCCCATCGGAATCCCGAATGCGCCAACACGGGGAATGCATCGGCTTCCATCCGCGCCATGGCCAACTCCCATACGGGCGGGAAAAGGCACAGGAGCAGCACCGGGATCCATCGAAGACTCCCGCGCCAGCGCCTCGTGGCGCAGATGCAGGCGGCCCCCCCCATCCCATAAAGCCAATCCGACCATTCGGCCGTGCGCCCCAGATAGGGCTGTAGACCTTCCACGCAGGCCGAAAAAACAGCCAATCCCGCCCAAAGCGGCCAGCCTCTCCAGGCGGGAGACAGCAGGCCGCCTCCCATCCAAGCCAGTCCGGCAAACAGCAAGACATGGGCCGAACCAGCGGCGGCAACCATGGCACGGCCTTCCGGCGCCAGTTGAAACGGCCAGAGGAGGAACAGAACGGCGGCAGCGCCTCCCAGCGCCGCCGCCCCTGTCCGCAACTTGGTCTCCCCCATTCCGGGAATTCCCAACCGCTTACTCTTTGTATTGGAATAACCGATACCAGCGCGTCCGGCGCAGGTACGAGGTGCGGTCTTCGAAGATATAGGTTGCCTGACCGGAAGAAATGGTGAAGTTGCTCTTGTTGATCGCCGCCGGACCGTTGTACTTCGGCTCCCATAGGATCCATGTCTTGCCGAAGTCGTCGGAATAGCGGATTTCATAGCGCCGGCCCCGGAGTCCGCCTTCCCACTCGAAACGCATCAGTCCCGACACGGGACGCGGCGTCGTGACGAATCCGAGATCGCGGACTTTTACGATAAACGGATTGTCGTTTTCATCCACCCAATCCTCGTTTGTCGTGCTGATGACCCGCCAGCGCCCATCCGCCGTAGCGAAATTGACCGCCGCCTGCCAGGAGTAGTATTCCTGGTTGGCATCCACGATGGCCAAGGTTTCCCAGCGCCCTCCGTTGTTGTCCGAGAACTGCACGGCCACCCATTCCGAATCTCCCAGCATGTGCGCCGACCAGATCCACGGCCAATTCGGGTCGGTCACCTGCACCACGATGCCCGTCTCGTTCATCGTCCGGGCGTACAGATAGGCGTTGGTATCGCCCTTGCTGGCTTGGACGGTATTGCCGTACATGCCGATGTTCCGGCGGCCGCCATTGTCCGGAGGCTCGTTGGCGAAATCCTGGTAGGGATCGCCATGATCCACGGCCCACGAGTTCGAGACGTCGCTGGTCGTCCAAACCCCGCCGGTCGCGTTCGCGATCCACCGGCCATTGGAGGACAGCGGATGGAAATCCAACGGTTCGGAGCCGATCTCCGCCAGATTGGCATTGGTGATGGCGCTCCGATAATCGTTGTCCATCCCCGGGAAGCCATCCGGCTGCGGTTTCCCGACTTGCCACCGGCGGAGCGGATCGTTGGGCGGTTCCGAAACGTAGTTGGTCGCGTCCGCATAGAAACCAGAAGCCGAGCGGCCGAAATCGTACAGGTTATAATCCATCGTCGCATCGGCCAGCAAGGAAACGGAATCGCCGATGGAATAGGCATAGGCCCCCTCATCCGGAACGAAAATATTGTTCCGCAACGTGTCGAGAACCGTATTCTGCATCTGGATGCCCGCCAGCGTCGGCAGGGCGAAGGTCAGGTTTTCCAGCACGGACGTGCGGGTGTTCACGAGGTTCACGCCGATGGCGTTCTTCCAAAACGCCGAATTCCGGACCTCCGTGCCTTGGGACGCCTGCACGTCCAATCCCGTCGCGGCTTCGCTCAGCACCACGCCCTGAACCGTCACGTTCCGGTTGGTTTCCAGCCGGATGGCGCGATCCGTTCCGCGCACGTTCAGATCGCGCAACTGGATATAGGAGGCCTTGACGTCGATCCCGATCGCCGGAGCGGAACCGGACCGCGTCAGCACGGTGGCAAACGGGCTGTTGGTATTGCCCTGGATCACGACGTCTCCGCCTGAATCGCCGCTGCGGGACCAAATGATGCGCGTGTCGGCATTGGTTGCATAGGCGCCGGTATCCAGATACACCACGTCGCCGCCTTCCAGGTCGTAGGTGTCCAGGATTTGCTGCAGGGACAACTTCGGCGCCGAATTGCTCAGCCCGCTGTTGGCGGCCGAACCGATGGCGCTGCAATAGATATCGTCGGTAGGATCGGCATCGTTTACGTAGAACGCATGGGATTCGTTGCGCAAGGCGAAGGGCGCGTCGGTCTGGTCCATGGCCGAATCATCTTCGGCCACCACGCGCCAAAGCCCGTTGAAGCTGTCTTCGAATCCCGAGGTGTCCCACGTGTAGGAGCCAACCCCTTGAAACGAACCTTGTCCCGTGGCGATCGTGACCCACGTTCCGCCGCCGTCGGCACTGTATTCCAGGCGGAAACTCGCGTCCCCGGCCGATACCGGGCAGGCCCAGCGCAGCACCACGTTCGACCCCTTCAACACGCCGCCGTCGTTGTGGGACAAGACCGTCGCCCACATGTTCGTCGTGCTCTTGCTGGCCTGCGCCGTTCTGCCGAATGCTCCCAAATTGGGGCGGGAACCGTTGGGCTGGACTTCCGCACCAGTCCCGATCGAAGGATCGCCCAGATCGATCAAAACGGAATGAACGGTATCCGTATCCCATCGGTTCAAGACCGGACTCCAGCGTCCCCGCGTCGAATTGAGATGGAAATCGCCTTGGGCTTCGTTTTGGAAAGAATCGGTCGTGCTGAACGAGACGCTGTTGGCGTCCTGCCCCGACGCGATCTGCCAATAGACCAGTTTTTCCCACTTGCCGTTCTCGGTCCCGATCCAAGCCGATTCCCGCGCCGACAGATTGTTCCAATCGGAGAACAAGATCCCGTTTTCGCGGGCAATGACGCTGTTGGCATCCGTTCCGCCCGCCACGAGGATATTGTGCCCCAGGCTCAATATTCCGGTCCCGCGCTTGCCGACCGCCGTTCCGCGGCTGGCCACCACGGTGCAATTGGAAACGACCGCGCCATCGGCGCTGACGACGAGCGCCGTCTGCAGGTTGTTGGTCATGAAGACCACCGAATGGCGCATGATCACGTCGGCGCCGGCAAGGGATGTCCCGTCCCAGCGCTGGATGATGCCCTCCAAGACGTTGCTTTCTCCCGACACCGCAAGCGGTCCGCGATCCAAGCGGGAGTTTGCGAAAACCGAATCGCCTCCCGAAAACTCAATGGCGCCGTTGGTCACCCAAAGGTTGCTGGCGACAATTCCGCCGCCCGTGAACTTCAGGGACACCTCGGAGAAACTCAGGTTCCACGTGTTCAGGAAGCCCGCCGAGAGCAAGATCTGTCCCCGCCGGGGCGGCTGGGCAGACACGAACCAAGATCCGTCTGCATGGGTACTGCCGATGCACAGCACGGGCTCTCCGTCCTGCCCGCCATCCGCCGCGTCCCACAAGACCTGATTGGTCGGATCGAGCGGATAGACGCCCGTATCGACGTACAGGATGTCGGTGGGCTGGAGATCCACTTCGCTCAGGAGGTTGGTCAGAGTCAGCTTGGGCGCGGCGGGATAGAATCCCAGATTGGTGTCGCTGCCGATCGCGTTGGTATCGCAATACACGTCGTTCACCGTCGAGGTGTCGTTGAGATAGTACTTGAACGGACTGTTGTGCAAGCCGAAATAGATATCCGTTATGTCCCAGACATTGGTGTTGCCCAGTAGGAAAATGCGCCACCGGGCGCCCGGGCTGGTATACCAGCGTTCGCCGCCGTCGGACTTCTTCAAATCGCTTTGCCAGTAGAATTGGCAGGCCCCGACCGCGTTGCTTTCGATGCGCTGCCAGGTGTTGCCATTGTCGCGGGAATAGTCCAACTGCACCGCGGCATTGGAAAGAATGCCGCCGCCATAGCCCCACGTCAGATAGAAGCCGCCCTCGACGATTCCGCCCGACATGGCGGTGACCGCCAGCAGCCAGGCCTTATTATTGCTCTTGCTGGCTTGGGCCGTGTTGCCGTACAAGCCGATGTTGCGACGGCTGCCGTTCGTCATCGGTTCGTTGCTCCAGGCCGACTGGGGTGCGCCCAGGTCGATCAGCGGCGAGAAATCCGGCAGATTGGTGACCGAGACGTCGTTGGTCCAACCCGTTCCAATCTGATACCGCCCGGCTACGCTGCGCAGATGGAAGTCGCCGTTGGCCGGATCATGGAACCACGGGTCCGTGCTGAGCGAATGCCGATCCTGCAAAGTACCGAGAACCCATTGCGGCAATTTCGGATAGGCTATTCCGTTGACGTTCGCGATCTCGGCCCCGTTCGTGACATATAAATCGTTGTAATCCGCGACAATGAGGTCATTGGTTCCCATCTGGTAGCAATATTGGCCGGGGCCCAAGGCCGCGACCACCGAATTAGATATTCGGATCTCCGTTCCGCCCAAGTCGATCGCCGAGTTGCGATTGGACCACAAGACGCAAGCTTCCATGGAAAGCTTGGATGAACCCGCCGAGAGGCCGGCGGCGGCACCTTCGCGGATCAACAAGCGCTCCAGCCGGATGTCGGTGGCAATCGAGCACGAGATGCCAGAGCCGGTCGATCCCTGGATGTCCAGATCGGAAAGCGAACACCGCATCGCGCTCTCCGAGAAAGACACGCCATTGGGGAATCCATTCAGGCGGAAATTGGAGATGCCGACGTCGTGCGCCCCGAAAAGCAGAAACGCCGGTTTGGCCATTCCTGCGGCAGGCTGCAACCTTGAACCGCCGGCCGCCCAATTGGTGCTGCCCGTGATTTTCGCCTGTTCGACGGCATCGCCGCTGTTCAACAGGGTGATGACCACGGAATTCGACAGCGTATAGACACCCGTATCCACCAGGATCTCGTCGCCACCGGCCAGTTGGTATCGGTCTAGGACGGCTTGGATCGAATGGAGCGGACTGTTGGAAACATATCCGCGGTTGGTGGAAGATCCAAACGCCGTGGTATAGACGTCGTCGGCGGCGGGACCGTCGTCGTTCACGTAATAGCGCAGGGGAACCGGCCGGAGGGTGAAGTTGGTTCGGTTGCTGTCCCACACGTTGGTGTTGCCTTCCAGCACCACTCGCCACCACGCCTCGGGCGACGCTGTCGCATCCGCCGGCGGATACCAGACGTAAGGGGCCGAATCCACGCGGATTTGGCTAACCGCGGTGGTCCAGGTGAGCCCGCCATCCATCGAATAGTCGATCCGGATCGTGTTGGTCGGCATGATTCCCTGGTAGGCCCAATAGAGAGGTTCTCCATCCGAGAACGTGCCGCCGTCGCGGAAGGAAACGGCCAGCAGCGCGGGGCTGTTGGTGTCGCTGCGGGACGCATTGGTCGTGCCCCCATAGACGCCGAGGTTGAGCCGATTGCCGTGCGGAGGGGGTTCGTCGGCATAGGCAGGCGAAGACGGATCGCCGGCGTCGATGGCCCAAGAGGTGTTGGTAAACACCACCAATACGCCGTTGCTCCAATAGCCCGCGCGGCTCTGCAGGTGGAAATTGCCGGCGGCCGGGTTCACGAACAGCGGATCGATCAGCAGGCTGTGGGCATCCTGGCCCTTCTTCTGCCAGTCGCGCAGATTCCTATAATCCACGCGGTCCCCGGTGTTGCTGCTGATCAAATTGTCCATGGCCAATCCGTAGAGGTTGTAATCGCCCCTGACGCCCGCCGATCCGCCGTTTTCGTAGAAGATCGGCGCGGCATTGGTCACGCACAGGATGCTGTTGGAAAGGGTCAAGCTCTTGTCGATCCACGCGGCTCCGAGGCGATTTCCCCAAAGAGTGGAGTTCAAGATGGAAGCGCCTTTATTTCCCGCGTTGTAGTAGCCGAATTGCCGGTTGCCCCAAAGCAGGCCGCGCCGTAAGACCATGGCGCTGCCAGACGACCACACACCGTTGGAGGTGTTGTTGTTCAATTCCATTCGTTCCATGGCGATATCAAAGGCGTTCAGGATCGACACCCCGTTCTGGGCGCCGGAGATCCGGAAATCGTACAGCTCGATGTAGCTCGTGGTCATGATTTCGATCCCGTTTGCGCTCCCGTTGCCGAGCAACCGGGTTCCGCCGGCCAGATAATTGGTGCTGCCGTAGATTTTCAAGGGCTCCGCGGCGGTCCCCGCGTTCCGTCCAGTCAGCACGATGCGCTTGTCGCTGGGCACTGGATAGATTCCGGTATCCACGAACACGCGGTCTCCGGCGGCGACCGGAAACCACGCCAGCAGATCGGCCAGGCTATCGATCGGAAACGCCTTGTTGGTCGGATTCGCGCCGGCCCCATATGGAAGTCCCGGCCCCGCGCAATAGACGTCGTTGTTCGTGGACGCGTCGTTCACGTAATAGTCGTAGATGCCGGGTTTGACCTGGACTGGCTCGTCCGAGGCATCCGCCACGCCGGGATTGTCCTGAACCATGACGCGCCAGTTCAACGCCAGACTCAAAGGCAAAGCCCTGACGTCCCAAAGGTATTCGCGTTTTCCCGCCGCGACGTTGCTGGCGATGTTTTTCCAACTGATCATGCCGTCGGTGGAATAGTCCAGCTGGACCAGCGTGTTGCTGGGCATGCCGCCGTGCAACCAGTAGAGCAGGACGTCGGAAGCCATGACGCCTTCGTTGTTGTAGGCCACCGCGCGCAACCACGGAGGGTTGGTCTGGGTCATCGATGCCTCCTGGGTATTGCCGTAGGCGCCGACGTTGACGTACCCGCCGTTGGGGGAGAGTTCATTGGTGCACGGCGCCGACGGAGACCCGGCATCCACCAACGGCGAAAGCGTCGCATCGTTGGTCCACCCGCTGGTGGTAAAGCGCCCCCCGGTGCTCTGTTCATGGAAATTGCCGTTGGTCGAGTTGGCAAACGCAGGATCGATCGTCATGCTGTGGAAATCCGATCCCGATGCGGCGCTCCATTTGGGCAGGTTGTCGTAGAGATCGTCGCTGCCCATGGAATTGAACTTCCGGCTGAACAAGGCTCCGTTTCTTCGGGTAAAGCTGTTGAAATCGCCGACAACGAGACTCGGAGACGCCGCGTCGCTCAGTTGATAGATCAACCCATTCGCTCCCGTAGCGTCCAGCACGCTGTTCGAAACGCTCATGTTGCCGGACGCGAGCGAGATCGCGACCGGACTGCCCCACAGCACGCTGTTGTTGACGTCGATCTGGCTCTGGCTCAAGACAACCGCCACTCCCCCGGTCGCCGTGGAGTTATTCCAAAGGATCGAGTTGTCGAGGCAGATGCCCGAGCTTAGGCTCAGAGCCATTCCGATTTCGCGGTTGTTTTCGACGCGAATCCGTTCAAACCGGCATCCCGTCGCCGTGAAGAGCGATACGCCAGATTGGGCGTTTTGAACCTTTAGGTCCGCAATCCGGACGTTTTTCGCGTATTCCAACGAGAACACGGCGGGAATCGAGAAAGCGAGCGCCGAAAACGTGGTGGGCGCCGCCGGATTGGTGCTGCCCTGGATGGTGACGTACAGGTTGCTCCACGCGTTGTTCGTCCAAACCGCCCACCCCGAATCATCCCCGTCGATCTTGATGGGAGACGCGATGAAGTTGGTGCCGGCATCCACGTAGACGACATCCGATGGATCCAGGTCATACGTGTCGAGAATCGCCTGCACGCTGGCCTTGGGCGTGTTCGTAGTCAGCCCGTTGTTGGAATCCTTGCCCACCGCCGAGCAATACATGTCTCCGTTCGTGCTCGAATCGTTGACGTAGTACGGAATCGTCCCGCCGTTGCGCAACACGAACGGAGCGAAGCTGATGGCGCCGATCTCGGGATCCTCCACGCACCTGATCCGCCACCGCCCCAACGCGGTTCTTCCATAGGGCACGCTGTCCCATGTCCAACTGCCCGAAGACGCCGGCCAGTTACACACCAGATTGGTCCAGGTTAAGCCGTCGTCGATAGAAAAATCGATGCAGACCGTATAGTTGGTCGCCGCGCCGCCGACCGACCACGTCAACGGAAACACGCCCTCCTTGTAGCCGCCGTCGTTCAGCGATAACAATATGATCCAGCCTGCCACCGGCGTCTTGCTGGCTTCGGCGGTTCCGCCGTACAGGCCGATGTTCTGCCGGCGCCCGTTGGGATTCGGCTCCGCGGTCCACGCCGTGGAAAGAGGATCGCCGGAATCGATCAGGGGTGAAGACCCGACATCGTTCGTCCATCCGATTCCGGGTTTGTAGCGCCCGCCGGCGCTCTTCAGGTGATAGTCTTCGCCGTCCACATCGGCCAGCAGGGGGTCGTGCGGCAGGGAATGGACATCTTGTCCCGACGCCAAGGCCCATGCGGAAACCGAGTCATACCTCGCGGTTTGAGCGGCCGCCCCAAACCCGGTTTGCCGGCCGGCGGCGTAGGCTCCGGGGTCCCCGATGTACAGGTTGTTGTAGTCGCTCTGCAATTCGTAGGTCGAATTTTCCAGCGAATAGAGGCCGAACGAGTTCGGACTTTTCATCCCGATGATCGAGCTGGAAATCTGGACATATCCGCCATCCAAGAAGAGCCCATAGCGGTTCGACCAAAACAGACAAGAATTCACGTCCGCCCAATTCTTCTTGCTTCCCGATCCGGCAACCGAGATGCCGGCCTCTCGGTTCCCGACGAAGGCAGAATGCGAAAGCATCAAATTGGATGAACTCCCGCCGGAAGACACGCCGTTATGGCAACCGCGGATGCGCAACCATTCCCCGGCGACGTACTCGGAACCAACGATGGACACTCCGTTGCTGGCCCCGATGATCCCCAATTGGCTGAATCGAATGCCATAGGTGTTGGTCATCTGGAATCCGTTTGCAGCTGGATCGACCAGGATATAGATGCTGCCGTTGGTGCTGCCCACGACATTGACTTGCTGGGCGGCGTCCTGCGCAAAGCCGCCGGCGTCCAGATCGCCGAACGTCGTGGCGGCCGGTGCATAGTAGTTGCCGGTATCCACGTGGATCACGTCGCCCGGCTCCAGATTATAGGTGTCCACGATCTCCGAGATCCACCGCATGGGCGAGTCGGGCGATATTCCCGTATTGGCCGGGTTGCCCAGCGCGCCGCCGCAGTAGACGTCGCCATCGCTGGATTCGTCGTTCACGTAGTAATGCACCGGTCCGTTGTGGAGGACGAAGGGACTTTCGCTGGCGGCCTCGACTCCGGGTTCGTTCTCGTCCTGCACCCGCCAGAGGGCCAGCGGGGAAGAAGGCAAGCTGGAACTGTTCCACGTCAGATTGCCCATGGTGGCCGCAATGCCTTCCGCCACCCTCGTCCAAGTGGCTCCGGCGTCGATCGACACTTCCACGCGCACCGTATGTCCGGTGGCCATTCCCGCGGCGATCCAGCTCAAGACCACCTGTCCCGTCGCTACGCCGCCCCGGTTCAAGGACAACAAGTGCAGGGCGGAATTGGTTTCGGATTTCGACGCCCATTCCGTTCCGCCAAACAGCCCGATGTTCATCCGCCGTCCGTTGGGATCCGGTTCGTTGGTCCAGGATCCGGCGGGATGGCCCGCGTCGATCAGCGGCGAGGAAACCGCATCGTTCGTCTTCCAGGCCTGCGCAGAGGGATCCCAACGGCCGGCGCGGCTCTTCGGATGGAAATCGCCGGCGGCAGGATCGGCCAGCAACGGATCGCCGGAAAACGAATGCAGATCCTGCCCGGATGCCGCGGCCCAAGCGCCGACGGTTTCATAAACAAGCGGGAAGGAAGAGTTCGATCTCGATTGCCGGAGCACACGGGTTTCATTTTCCAACCAGATGGCGTTGTAATCCGAACTCAGCTCATCCGACTGATCCATCGCAAAGATGTACTGTCCCGGAGCAACGGAAAGAAGACTATGCTGGATCGTCGCCTTGATGCCGCCCCCCATTTGGAAGGCATTGCCTTGGATGCCCCAGATGGCGCAGTGGTCGATCACGGGGTAAACGATGTCTTGGATCTCGTTGTTTGGAGATCCGATGACGATGCCTTGGCTCCCGCCTAGCACCACGCATCGGGACAACTGCAGATGAGTCCCACCGTTCAACTGGAAACCGACGCCGTCGAGGGCGCCGACCGCGACCCATTCCGCCTCTGCTCCATAGCAACCGTTAAACAGAACGGCGGTGTTCAGCGTGTTGGAAACCGTGATGTTCCGCAATTGGAAGCCCACCGCATAATCTGCCTGGATGCCGACAAGGTTCCCCGCACGATCCAGAACCGTTCCGTTCAGCAGCGAATTCGTGCTGCCCTGGAAGATGACCGGATTCGAGGTTAGGCTTCCCGCCGTGTCGGTCTGGGAAATCCGCCACGGATCTAGTCCGCGATACACGCCCGTGTCGATATAGACCACGTCGCCGCCTTCCAGATCGTATTTCGCCAACAATGCATTCAGATCCGCCATGGGCGCGATGTTTTCCAATCCGCTGTTGGCGTTATCCCCCTTCCCGTCGCAATACACGTCGTTCAGGGAGGACCCGTCGTTGACGTAGAAATAGAAAGGCGCATTCCGCACGGAAAAAAGCCCCGCGCTCTGCGCAGCGGCGCCTCCAGTTCCCGCGGGTTCGACTTCGATCTTCAGTCTGCCTTGGACGGTTTGCTCGATCAACGTCGTGTCCCAAATCCAAGACCCGGCCGAGGCGGACACGTTGGTCGCCAAAACCACCCAGTTCGAGCCCCCGTCGGCGGAATAGGAAATGGTGACGGTTGCTCCGGCATTCGTCGCGGAACCCCGGGCGATCCAGGTCACCGGCACGTTGGTTCCGGAGGCCCGTCCGCCGTCGTTGAAACTAATCAGCGTCAGAGCCCCGACGGACGGGGTCTTGGAGGCCTCCGCCGTGTTGGCAAACCGGCCGACGTTCACGCGGTAACCGTTGGGATCGGGCTCCGCGCAAAAGATCGCGGGGTCGCCCGCGTCGATCAACGGCGAGTCCGCCCCCGGCGGATCCGCGACGAAAGTTCCGCTGGCGGGGTTGAAGCGACCGGCCGAACTCTTGAGGTGGAAATCGCCGGCCCCGCCATCCGCAAAAAGCGGGGCGTGCGACAAACTGTCCACGTCCTGGCCGCTGCCAGCCACCCAGCTTCCGACGGTATCGAATTCCCGCACGAATCCGGCGGCTTCGGGCTTCAGCGCCGTCAACGCCCCGCTGCCCGGATCCAGATAAAGGCTGTTGTGGTTGGCATAGAAATCCCCCTGCACGTGGTAGATCGACCGGCGCAGGCCGGAGACCCCCATGGCGCAGTTGCTGACCGACACGAACGATCCGGCGATGGTCGAACTCACCAGGACCTGGGCGTTATCGTTCGAACAGATCGTTCCGAAGGCCAAGCTCGTGTTGAAAGAATCCGCGCTCACCACGCCGTTGGTCATGGCTCGCGAAACCAGGAAATTCCGCAACCAAACGTTGGAACTGCCCGTGACGTATACGCCGTTTCCCGTGGAGTCGAAAATATCGACCTGCTCGAACAAGATGTTTTCCGAGGAGCTGACGTCGGCGACGGGCGGGGCCGTCTGGGAACTGAATTTCAGGTTCCGCACCCGCAGGCCCCGGACATTGTTGAGGCGGAACCCGCGGCCGACAAACCGGGTGCCGAGCAAGTTCGTGCTCCCCTGGATCGTCACGGGTTCGCTCTCCGTTCCGGAATCCGTGAAATCCACCGCCATGCGCGCGCCCGGACTATAGACGCCCGTGTCGATCCGAACGGTGTCGCCCGGTTCCAGATCGTACCGCGACAAAACGTCGGCCAAGGAAGCCAACGGCGAATTGGTCCGCAACCCCGTGTTGGTCGAAGAACCGGACGCGGAGGTATAGACGTCGTTGGTGGTATATTCGTCGTTCACGTAATAGACGAGATTGCTGTTCCGAATGGCGAAGTCCCGCTGGGAAGCGTTTGTCCAAGACAGGTTTTGAGCGCATTGCACCTGCCATCGAAAGGTTGGGAGCGAAGGAAAGGCGACCGTATCCCACGTGTACGACCCAGCCAAGGCCGGATTCGTCGAAATGGTCTGGTAACTGACGCCGCTATTGGTGGATATCCTCACGTACACGGTGAAGACCGCGGTCGTGAACACCTCGCCCTGGGGAATCCACCGCAGGGTCTGGACGCCGCTCGCGATGCCGCCCTGGTTGAAAGACATCAGGGCGAAACTGCCGTTGGTCGTCGAGGTGCGGCTGGCGAATTCCGTTCCCCCGTAAAGGCCGAGGTTGGCCCGCTTCCCGTTGGGCGTGGTCTCGTTGCTCCAGTCCATCGCCGGGTGGGCCGTGTCGATCAGCGGCGACGTGACGTCGTCCGGCACGAAATTCCCGGAGGCGGGCTCGTAGCGTCCGCCCGCGCTCCGCGGATGCAGGTCTCCGCCATCCAGATCCGCGAAGAGCGGATCGGCCGCCAGGGAATTGCTGTCGCAACGGATCCACGCCTTCCAAGCCTCGAAAGATCCGATGCTCGTCTCGTCCACGCCGAAAGACCGTTGCGTGTCCAGCTTGGAGAACAGCGTGTTCGCGGAATCGCAGTGGTAAACGTTGTAATCGCCGACGAATGCCGACGGATCCACGGAAAAGACGACGTGCCCTGAACTGCGGGACACGAACACGCTGTTGCTGGCATAGATGCGGCCGGACTGGGCCCCCATCATGGCTCCCGTGGCCACGACCGTTCCGTTGCTGGAAACCGGGGGCGAAGCCATCACTCCGTTTTCCCAATAATTGATGGCCGGATGGGTGGTGGAGGCCTCCACGTGGAGCCCCGTTTGGAAAAAGTGAAGCGCCGCGCACTGGATGAAACGGTTCTGGTCGGAAACGGCGCTCAGCTCGAACGCATTCCCGCGGTTGCCGACCGCACGCACGCGCGTGATTAAGTTTGAGCTGGATTCGGTGAACAACAACCCTTGGCGACCTCCATGGAGACGGAGATCGCGCAAGTCCAGCATCCGGATCGATTGGAGCTCGAGCACGGCGCCGGCGGCGCTGGAATTGGTGAATACGCTGCCGCCCGCCGCTTCGTTTGGACTTCCTTGGATGACCAATCGATTGGTCGCCGAAGCGGACGGAATGGCCAAGACCAGCGACGTGCTCCGGGGATAGATTCCGGTGTCCACGTAGACCGTGTCTCCGTGCTCCACCTTGTAGCGGTTCAAGAGCGTTTCCAGCGAATCCAGAGGGGAATTCGAGCTCAGGCCGCTGCCCGCCGCGCTGCCGGGTTCTGAACAATACACGTCGCCGTCTTGGCTTTCGTCATTGATGTAATAGGCCAACGGCTCGTTCTTGACGGCAAACAGCGTCTCCGTCTGGCCGAAGACGTTCGTGTCGGACTCCAGCACGATCTGCCAAACGCCCTGCGCCGTGCTCGCCACGTTGGTCGTATGCCAAACGTAGCCGTTGGTGGAATTAATGTATTCCCTGCCGATATTGATCCAGTTCGTGCCCCCATCCCCCGAGAACAGAATATTCACGTAATTGCTGCCGGCGATGCCGCTGTAGGTCCAATACAGCGAGGCGACGCCTCGGATCGTTCCGCCGTCGGACATCGTCAGCGGGGTCAGGAAGGGCTGTCCCGAACTCTTGCTGGCCTCGGTCGTGTCGCCATAGAGCCCCACGTTGATCCGGTTGCCGTTGTTGGTGGGTTCGTTTGCATACGAAGCGGTCGGATCCCCCAGATCGATCAAGCGCGAAGTTTCGGTGTCGTTGGTCGTGAACATGCCCGTCGCGGGATCAAACCGCCCGAACTGGCTCTTCAGATGGAAATCCAAAGCGCCTTCATCCGCAAAGAGCGCGTCGTATCCGAAGCTGTTCACGTCGTTGGAGAACGCGGTGCTGATCTGCCAGTCGATCAGGAACCGGTCCGAAGACCGGGCATCGCCCCCCGCGACGTTGGCGCCGTCGGTTGCCCGTACGTTGTTGTAGTCTGAATCCAGCTGGCCGCCTCCGGCCCAATGAAAGACCTTCGCCTGGGTGCCGACGGCCTCCAGAATGCTGTTCTTGACCTCCACGTCGCCGCCGCGCAGGTGAAGATCGGCCAACGAGTTTTTCCGAATCAAGCAATTGTGGACGTTGACGACGGCGCCCGTCAGCGTTTGGAGTCCGCTGCCCAGATTCTGGTCAAGGATGGATTTCGCGATGTCCAGCCGGGTGTTGGCCCCGGCGTAGACGGCATTGGTCACGCAATAGCCGACCCGGACCCGATCCAGGGATATGGCCTGGCTGTTTTCCAGATGGACGCCGGTATAGGCATTGGACACCACCAGCGAATCGAACTGGATGCCGTTGGCATAGACCAACCGGATTCCAATGGCGCCGACGATGCGGCTGGTGCGCTTCAGGATGGTCCGGGCGTAGGGGGCGGAGGAATTCCCCGTCACGCGGATCGGGTTGTTGCTCGTTCCGGTGTCTTTCAATCCAATCAGAATGGGGCTGGATTCCGCATAGGTGCCCGTATCCACCCAAATCCGGTCTCCGGGATCCAGATCGAACCGCTCGAACGCCAGCCGCAGCGAATCCAGCGGCGCGTTGGAGGACGCCATCCAATTGTCGGACTGTCCGGGTCCTTCGGCATAAACGTTCTCATTGGTGTCCGCCGTGCCGATGAAAACATTGAGGTTGGTGTTACGAATGGCGAAGAAATTGGTGGTTTGGGCCCAGATATTGGTGTTGTCCAGGCAAACCACGCGCCACGCGCCGGCAGGAGTGTCGGAGAGCCCGGAGACGGCCCAGTTGACTTGCCCGTTCGTGGCCGCCACGCTCGCGGCCACCGTATGGCCCCAGTTTTTGCCGCCATCCACCGACACTTCTACCTTCACCGTTTCCGTGGTAAACCGGCCGCTCGCCGTCCAGACCAAGGGGACCGTGCCGTTCGTCACGCTCCCCGCGTCCCCAAACGAAACGGTCTTGACCCAGAGGTAATCCGGCGCAGAGCTGGCTTCTTCCGTCCCGCCGAACCGGCCGACGTTGATTCGGCCGCCGTTCGGCGCCGGTTCGTTGGTCCATGCCGCAGAGGCGGGATTCCCGGCGTCCAGCAGCGGCGAGGAGACGGAATCGGACGTCCTCTGCCCATCGGGCTGGAAACGCCCCAGCGTCTGTTCGGTCTTCAGATGATAGTCGAAGCTGAATTCGCCGGCCTTCGTCGCCGGGTCTGGATTCGCCATCTGCGGTTCTCCCGGTACGCTGTGGACGTCCTGCCCGCCGGTCAGGCGGATCCAGGCCGCCAGATCGTCCGCAAACGCACCGCCCAAGTTGCCGACCCGCGTGAAGGGACCGGCATGCAGGCCGTTGTAGTCCGACGTAAATCCGTTCGTGGTCGTCAACGCGACCAGCGCCGCGTTGGTGACGGTCGAGGCCAAGATGCTGTTTTCCAAGACGAGTTTGACGGAACCGCCCAGAGAAACGGCGTTGGCGGTGTTCTCCCAGAAGACGCAGTTCCGGATCGAAATGTTCGTGGCCTGGCTCAGATAGACGCCGGTGCCCCCCCGCTGCGCCACGCACCGGATCAACTGGTTGCTCCGCGCGTTGCCCTGGAGATCGAACGCCCGGCTCGTCGCATTCCGGACTTCCACGCCGTCCAGCACCACGTTCACGGTATTCGTCATCGCCACGCCGCGCACCACGTTGCTTATCGCGATGTCGCGCAGCACGATGTTGGACGCCCCCGTCTGGAAGTCGAACCCCAGCGGCCGCGCCAAGTCCGCCGACCGGAGCAAGCTGCCTCCCGCCAGCCGGTTCGTACTGCCCGCGATGACGACGGTGCTTGTCGGCGACCCCGAAAACGCGGCCGTCAGTTTCACCGTGTTCGTGGCCGTATAGACGCCCGTGTCGATATAGATCCGGTCGCCCGGGCCCAGCGTCACGACCTTGTCCAGCAGGGCATGCAGGTTTCTCATCGGCGAGCCGGAACTCGTGCCGGCGTTGGCGTCGTTCCCCGACGCCGTGCAATACACGTCGTTCGTCGAATAATCGTCGTTGACATAGAACGAGAAGGTCCCGTTGCGATAGGTGAAGTTCGTCCGCGACTGGCTCGACGCCGGCGGATCCGTCCCCTCCAGTTCCACCCGCAGCATGCCCAGCCGGGACGAAGTGTCGTCCGCCACCGGATCCTGGTAAAAATACGGACTGCCGGCGGCCGACACGTTGGTCGCCAAGACCACCCAGTTCGAACCGCCGTCGCGCGAGATCCAAATCCGAACCGTCGCGCCGGTCTCGTACGCGCCCGCATTCCATCGCACCCACGCCCCCGCCTGCGCGTTCAGCGTGCCCCCATCCTGGTAGTTCGCCAACTGGATCCACGCGTTGGTGCGGGATTTGCTCGCCTGCGCCGTCCCCCCGAAGCACCCCGCGTTCAGTCGCCCGCCGTTCGGGGATTCTTCCAAGCCCACGGATGCCGCCGGATGGCCCAGATCGATCGCCGGGGAATCGTTCGTGTCGACCGTCACGAAGCCCATCGCGTTCGTGTCGAAGCGTCCCGTCCGGCTTTTCAGGTGGAAGTCGCCGTTCGCGGAATTGGCGAACAGCGGATCGGCGTACAGGCTGTTCGACCACCCCAGCCCGGCGTCTTGCAAGATCGTAAACGTGGCGTTCCCGGCCCCCGGCGCGACGTTCCAGACCAAATTGAAATCGCCCGGCACGACCTGGCTCCCGAACAAGGTCGTTCCGTTGCCTAAAATGCTGTTGGAAACCGAGAGGGCATTCGACGTCGACTGAATGATCGCGGGGCTCCCCCACATTACGCCGTTCCGCCATTGGTTTGCCCCGGACCCGATTCCGTAGAAAGCGCGGGTGGTATTGTCTGCCGACACGCAATTCTCGAAGACGTGCCCGGATCCCGTCAGATAGACGCCGTAGGAGTTTCCGGTGAAGCGTACGTTGCGCAAAACGACGTTGGCCACTCCCCCGTTGAGACCGTACTGGCCGCCCACCAACCGCAAGTTCTCGATCTCCAGATGGCTGGCCCCGGCGAGATCCAGCACGTTCGCCGACATGTTTTCCCGATTGAAAGTCGTTCCGTTCGTGCTGCCGACGATCCGAATGGGCATCCCCGCGGATCCCGAATCGGACGCGCCGATCGTCGTCGTCTGGCCCAGATAGTCGCCGGTATCCACGTAGACGACGTCCCCTCCCCACAGTTGATAGGCGTTCACGATCGCTTGCAGGGTGTCTTTAGGCCGGCTGGCCGCCGCCCCGTCGTTTGTATCGTTGCCCAGCCCCATGCCGTAGACATCCCGGACGGTGCTGCCGTCGTTCACGTAGAAATTGAATGTCGTGTTCGTATATCGCCTCACGCTGAACGGTCTGGCGTTGGTAGAGGCCACTGCGGGGTTGGCGCTGCTGACCACCCGCCACAGCACGGCCGGATAGGAGAAAGCCGGCACCCAGGGATAATAGCTCTCGTTCGTCGCCAGCACACCCGTCGCGATGACGTTCGTCGTCGCCCAGTTGTTGGTCGTAAACTGCAGGTCCACCGTTCCCGCCGCTCCGAAATTGGTGCTGGCCACCCACTCCAATCGGCCCGTCTGCATCAGCGTTCCGCCATCGTTGAAAGACATCGCGAACAGCCAATCGTTCGTATTGCTCTTACTGGCCTCTGTCGTCCCGCCGTAAAGTCCCACATTCACTCGCCCGCCGTTCGGCAAGAGTTCGGCCCCCACGCTGGCGGTTGGCGATCCGAAGTCGATGGCGGGACTGTACCCAAGGGCGGAATTCGTCGCCCACACGCCGTTGGAAAGAAAACCGGCCGCACTGACCACGTGGAAATCCAACGCCGCAACGTCCAGGAATTGCGGATCCGCCATGACGTTATGGGTCCAATTGGTATTGCCCCGCGCCAAATCGCCCAATGTTTCATAATCGGATAAACACAACCGTCGGCTGAAGTACATGACGTTGCGCTGGCCGGCGCGGGGGGTGGTTGCGACGCTGTCCAACACATACGCACCAAACAGGATGCAGTCCGTGACCGAAGTAACGCATTGCGGAGTTCCAACTACGGCCGTGCCGTTGAGGTTATAAATCACGCAATTCTCGAATCGATTCCCAGTTCCAAATTGCAAATTGACGGCTGATGCGGAGCTGGAATTCACGATACAGCGGCTAAACAGATTGCTGCTGGCCATGCCGCTGTTGCGGATGCCATGCTGGGATCCACTCGCCAACACGCGCTCGAACCGGTTGTTGAGGGCTGGGCCTAAGGAAATCCCCCAGGTTCCATCCCGGGCTTTTATGTCGCGGAATAAAATGTACTGGCCCCTGACGTCTAGCGGATATCCGCTTCCACTGAAAACGGTCCCTCCCGAAGCCCAATTCGTGATTGGTGCTCCTTGGAAGACAATGTTGGTCGCCGCCGAGCCCATGACGCTGTTGCTGATCACGGTCGGGGCATAGGTCCCCGTATCGATGTAGATGATGTCGCCCGCCGCCAAACTGGTGGTCCCGATCAGATTGCCCAACGTCGCCTTGGGGCTATTGGTCGCCGTCCCGGAATTTTCGTCGTTGCCGAAAGATCCAAGCGTGTAGATGTCCCCATCGTTGGACCCGTCGTCGATATAGTAGGTGGCCGCCCAACCGGGGAGGGCTCCCGCCAAAACGCACCCCATGAAACTCATCAGCCAAATTCGCGATTTCATTTCGTTCATCCTCGCACGGGAACGCCTTGCGCAAACCGGTTTTCCGCACAGGCCGCCTTAATTTGAATATAATATAGGCGCCCGGCCCTTGGCAAGTATTTGGACGGCTTTTTATAGGTCCTCAATCGATGCTTTGAAGAGGCATACTCCGTGTTGCCCGCAACGGGTTTTACTGAGCCGGAAGCTGTATGTTTTCCGATTTCGCCAGGTCAACGCCCTGGGCTACAATCGATCCCCGTCCCCATCTCGCTGCCGGGGGGGGGGCTGTTCCGTCTTCCTGTAGCCCGGCGCGTTGAGCCGGGGGCCGTTCGCCCCTCAGTTCGCATTTATTTTGCAATTCATCTCATTCAGGATAAGTTGGTTGCGACGAAAATATTCCAGAAGAAATCCCGTGAGCTTGTCCCTCCCGATTGCATTCAAATGGGTCGGGTCTTTCCACTCGGATGCCGGATGTTTCAAGCCCTGATCCGCAATGGACAGGTAGGTGAATCCAAGACCGTCCGCCCCGTTTCTCAGCTCTGCGTCGAGTCTGGTTTCCAGCCTATGGTCGGCGGGGGACATCAACCGGGGGTTCATTTGGCCTTCCAAGACAATCAGGCGTCTGCCCCTCCCTTGGACAAGCAACTGGAGCGAGCGGCCCAGTGCGGCAAACTGGACGTCCTCAAGCGCGGTCCGTTCGCGCGGGTCGAGCTGTTCCCGCAAGGCAACGGCGTGGTCCATGTCCCGCTGGAGTTGGTCTTGCGCGGCCGTGGTCCGGATTGGATCGTTCAAGCCGCCGGCATTCAACAAGACGTGCCGGACGTAGTCCCGGCTGCGCCAAAGTTCGCTGGTGGCGGAAAGAAAAAGATCCGCGAGGGAGCGCCACGAAGAGATCCGGGTGCGTCCATCCAGCAACGGCAGGATTTCGGCCACGCCGCGCCAGGAAGAGAAGGGACGCATCCAATTCAGGTGCAGCGGCGGAGTCGCCACGACGTCCCGCGAGGAAAGGTACCAGACGACGACGTCGTTTGTGCCGACGCATAGATACGGCAAGGCAAACAAAACCCGAGTGGAATCCATATCTCCGATGCTCATCATCCGGACGAGCGCCCCTTCCAGTTCGGTTTCAAGGCGGTCGAGGTCGAACCCCGCCCCCACCTGGCTGGAGCCGACAAGGACGATCTCGCCCTTTCGCGCCCAGGCGGCCTCTTCGGCCTTGATCCGGCGCGTCTTGACCACGTTGCCCATGAACCAATCCCGGGAGGCCACCCGGCGGCCAACGGCATTCCACAGGCTGGCTTGCACCGCCGGGGTTCCGACCGTCCAGTCGGCCAGGCAGAAGAGGCCCAGCCCAAGGATCAAGAAGCCCAGCGCCCGCGGGAGCCAAGCGGCGGCGCTCGGACGACGAAAGATCTGGAGAGGATCGCGCATGTCAGAATTGGAAATAGATGAATTGTTTCGTGCCGGTGTTGCCGACGCCGACGATCAGGATCGCCAGCACCGCGATCAAGAGAACTTTGATCGCAACGGGAACGCGGAGGGGCGCATCCAGATCGCCGTTGTTTTCCTGCGCGCGTTCCACCAGCCACAGCGGCAGGCATAGAAAGACCATGGCCGCCAAGTGACCCGCGGCGCGGGCGGACCCGCTGAAGTCGGTCGCCAGGGTCTTGAGGAACGTCCAGACCTGCAACATGGAATCGGCTCGGAACAGCAGCCAACCCAAGCACACCGCGTGGAACATGATCGCCCAATGGAGGACTTTGGCCAGCCGTCCCGCCGGCGCCCGGGAAGCGGATCCGCGCCATTCGGTCCAGGCTCGGTGGACAATCAGAATGAATCCCTGATAGGCGCCCCAGCAAACGAACGTCCAGGCCGCGCCATGCCACAAGCCACCGATCAGCATCGTGAGAAACAGGTTCCGATATGTCTTGGCGCGTCCCCCCCGGTTGCCGCCCAGCGGAACGTACAGGTAATCGCGCAGCCAAGTGGACAAGCTGACGTGCCACCGCTTCCAGAACATCTGCGGGTTCCGCGCCAGATAGGGAATGCGGAAGTTGTGCATCAGGTCGAACCCCATGCAGCCGGCCAGGCCCTTGGCCATGTCGCTGTACCCGGAAAAGTCGCAATAAATCTGCATGGCAAACGCATAGAGGGCGATCAGGACCATTCCGCCCGACAACGGTTCATGCCAGCTGAAGACCGGATCGACGATCGCCGCGAGGTTGTCCGCGATCACGACTTTCTTGTAGAGCCCCCAGAGGATCAGCCACAGGCTTTGCCGAAGCCGCTCGCGGGACACCGTCCGCGGGCCCTGGAACTGCGGCAACAGGTGGGACGCGCGCTCGATGGGCCCGGCGACCAACTGAGGAAAGAACGACACGAACGCGGCGTAATCGACGTAGCGGCGCGTGGGCTGGATCTGGCCGCGGTAGACGTCGATGGAGTAGCTCATCGACTGGAAGGTGTAAAAAGAGATGCCGACGGGCAGCACGATGTTCAGGCCCGGGAAAAGAAACGGAAGCCCAACGGAATCCAGCAGCCGCTCCAGGCTGTGGACGAAGAAATTGAAATATTTGAAAAATCCGAGAATGCCCAGATTGATGGCGATGCTGCCGGCCAAAAACAGCTTTTTCCGGACCGGCTTGTCGCATTTCGAGATGGCCAATCCGGCAAAATAATCCGCCGTGACGGAAATCCCCATCAGCAGGAGGAAGCGATAGTCCCACCAGCCGTAGAAGAGGCAGCTCGAGACGAGGATCAGTGCATTCTGGGCGCGCCATCGCAGCCGATAATAGATGGCGAGGACCGCCAAATAAAAAACCAAAAATGTCAGCGAATTGAAAAGCATTCGGCGCTACGGGTTCGTTCGTTCGACGTTGGCGGACAGTCTCTTGCGTTCTTGCGCCTTTGGCGAGCAGTTTTTATCCATCATAGCCCGTCGTTGCTGCGGCTCCCCCTCATCTTCGTAGCAAATACCGAACCCAATGCCGATCCAGCAGGATGGATGGATGTCGCTTCGCCAACAGGTGTAGAACTCGCCGAGCGTCGTCCAGACGCCGGGCATGCAATGCCTTGTAGAACAGCGCCCGCAACGCCAGGAAAGACAGCGTTCGCGACGAGTAAAACGGCGATGCGATTCTCTCGATCCCTTCCGCCAATACCGCCTGCATCGATTTCCCGTTCCCGCTGCCCAGGCACACGTCGTCGATATAGTCGCGAAGCTGGTTGACGTCGGCTTGTCGAAACTCGGAGGGATAGGCAGCGGCGCCCATCTTCCGCAAAAAACAATATATTGACAACATGTCTTGCTTCTTTTCCGAAGACGACCGACGGTTCCAAATCCCCCCGGCATGCAGACGGTACGTCGCCATCGCATCCGGCAGCTGTCCAAAAGGGCCTCGCATGCCCAAGTGGAAATACATGGGCCAATCGCCGGCGGGCAACGCCATCCACTCCTCATTGAAATTGGGCATCAGGTTCGCACGCACCACGGCGGATACCGTATGCACGATGCACCACATCGCCAGATTTCGACTGTCCGGAAAAGTTAGCTCGGTGCCCTCCCCGGTCCGGGGCTCCTCGGCTCGGGCCGGCGCATCGCCGCCGTCCCCGCCCTCCCGCTCGACCCGGCATGGGTGGAAGCAAAAACTGGCTTGGGGGTGCTGCTCCAGCCACGCCACTTGCTTCTGCAGCTTCCGCGGATCCGTCCAGTAGTCGTCGCCTTCGAGATGCGCGATGTATTTGCCTCGGCAGGCCTGGTACGTGCGGCGGGCGTTGGCCTGCATCCCCAGATTGCGTTCCGATGGAAGCAGCCGGATCCGGTCCGGGTACGTGCGGGAGTAATGCTCGCAAATGGCGCGAGTGCCATCCGTCGAGCAGTCCTCCCCGATCACCAGCTCGACCGGAAAATCCGTTTCCTGCATCAAAACGCTCTCGATCGCCTGCGCCACGAACCGCTCGTGGTTGAAGGTGATCATGTAGACGCTGACCATCGGATCGGGCATCGGCGAACTCACGTCGTGCTCCGCTCGCGGCTCAAAGCGCGGATCAAGTCGCATCCGTCCCAGACCAAACCGAAATCCATGGTCCGGCCGACCGGGACGATCCGATCCGCCCCGCGGGACGCGCCCCGCGTGATGCAATCGAGGATTTCTCCAGCTTCAAATCCAAGATAGGAAACCGTCTGGCAACGATCGTCGCACAGAGCCAGTATCTCATCCAGTTCTTGCAGGTCGTATTCAATGAAAAAACCGCAGGGATGCTTGTAGTCCATCCACAGGGGATCCAGGCGCGAAACCTTGACCCGGACAATCAGGTTGTCTTCCGCCGGCTCCAGACAACCGCCTGCCGCATCGAGCAGTCGGCAGGCCATGGCCCACTTGCCCACCGCCTGCACGGGCGGCAGGGAATAGCGCTTCTCGAGAATCCGGTGCAGCGCCGGCCAGAAGCGCGTCTTGGCGGCGGCGACGTCTTTTCCGCGCCACACTACCAATTGCGGAGATGTGCAGGCGTTTTGGTCGGTCAGATAGGTGTCGTTGTAGAAATCCTGCGCCACGCGGATCGGGTCGAGCTTTAGATAGCCATCGGCATCGATCACGGCAAAGGAATACCGGTCTGCAAAAGTGATTTCGACCGCGCGCGGCGGCAGCGGAGACTCCCGGATGGTCCGGATGGTGTCGTCTCCACCCCAGATGATCCGGGCCTCGCACGCTGCGGACAACGCGTCCGTCACGGTTTTCTCGTGGCCGTATTTCACCAGGCAGATTCGGCCGGCCATATCGGGGACGAGCGCCAGGACTTCCCGGATGGCTCCGCAGATCAATCCCACTTGCGGGAAGTTCTTGGAAGGCACCCTCACGACGTTGGCATTCCCGGCCAGCAGACCGACCGCCAGAGAATAGGCGAAATTGACGGGCACGTTGGCGGGCGCGACGTGAAAGGCCATGCCCCGCCCAAGCCGGTTCTGCAGTGCTCCATATGGCTTGCGCATTTCCTCGACGGACGCCTTCCGGCACCAGAATCCAAAGGCGACCACATCTGGGTAGGCCTTGGCCTCGGCACCGCCCATCAGTCGTTTGGATAGTTCCGCCAGAAAGTCGACCGCCGCAGGGGAAAAAGGCGGGAGCGCCGGCAGGTTCACCATCCGTCGAATGGCTTCCACTTCGCCAACCAAATACTCGAGATGATCAAGATGGGACGGCATAGGTATCGCTGCACCCTCGGATTTCGGCACTCGCCAAACGGCCCAGAACCTGGAAATACTTGCCCTTTCGCCCACACGGGCAGTCGTCTTCGCCGAGCAGCCGGCCTTCGTCCTCCGTCAAAAGGCAATGGCCCGGATAGGAGCGCGGCAGCAGGGAAACTACCTCCAAAATGCCAAGCTCCCCGACGGCGCACGGCGCGAAATCGATCGCCCGCCTCGGAATCACGTCCGAAAAAACGCTCGCGTGCAGATGGCCCCGCTCGCACTCCATGAAAATGCTGCCGGTCTGCTCGACCATCCCGTAGTAGTCGTGGATCCGAGCCAGGCCGCATGTCTCTGCCAATCGCGTTTTGAATTCCCGCGGCGTCACGGCTTCGCCGGCCAGTTTCTTCCAACCGCCGCCGTGGACGAGGACGCCCTGCGACAGATCCAGGGGCGCTTCCATCCGCGCCAGTTCCCGGTAGAAGTGTTTCCAGACCATGAAGGTGAATCCGAACAGCAGGACGGGCCGGCCGGCGTGGCGGGCCAGGAATTCCCGGATGCCCGCGACGTCGAGGCGCATGTCGTCGTCGAGGGCGTAGAACCGCTCCGTCCCGAAGATGGAAAAGCCGAGGATGCCGGCGCCGCGCGCGGAGAACATCGCGCGGTCCTTGACGACCGACGGGCAATCCAGGATCAGCATCGGCAGGCGCCGGGGGCCGATGAAGTCCGCGACGATCTTGACCAGCGCTTTCTGCTGGTTGCCGGCAGTTTCGCGATCGAGGGCGATGATCGACCGCGTCTGGCCCGTCGTGCCGGACGACGTCATCGTCTTGAACACGGCATCCGCCGGCACGCTCCGCAGGTCCATTTCCTTGAACAGCCGGACGGGCAGGAACGGAAAATCCGCGGCGCGGGCGGCTTGCCGCAGATCGAAGCCCAAGCCATCCAGCATGCGGCGATAGGCCGGACACCGGTCCCGGTGGTGGCGCGTCAAATCCGCCAGCGCCGCCGCCAGCCACGGCTCCTTGGCCGCGCGGTCCATGGCGAACGGAGTCAGCTCGAACATGGATGGGGCGTCCGTCACCCCCGCTTCTCCAGTTCGGCGTAGAGGGTCTTGCCGGCTTCGTTCTTGGGAATGCTCGACACCGCCTTGGCCACGAACGCGATGGGATTCAATCCGGTCTTTGCGGCCAGGAAATCCAGCACCTCGCGGGCGCGCGCCGCTTCCGCGAGGTAAACCGTCATCCGATCGTCCACGCCGGCGCAAGCGCAATCCAGCCCGTCGAAGCGGTCCTTGAGCATGCGTTCGGTTTCGTCGAGGTTGACCCGGTTCCCGAAGATCTTCAGGAAGCGCTTCTTGCGGCCGACGACATAGTAGAAGCCGTCGGCGTCCCGCCGCGCCAGGTCGCCGGTCGCGAGGACTCCGCCCCATTCGTCGCCCTTCGCCAGATCCTCCCCGCGTTCCGCATATCCCAGCGCGACGTTTGGACCGTGATAGACCAACTCTCCGGTCACCTCCGGTTCTTGGATCAGGTGGCCGTCGGCATCGATCAATTCAAACCGGCCGCCGGGTATGGGAATGCCCATGCTGCCGCATTTTTCCAGCGCCTGTTCCTGAGGCAGATAGGCCATCCGAGCCGTAGCCTCCGTCTGGCCATACATGACGACAAAGCGCCGACCGGTCGCCCGGGCATGTTCCGCGAATTCCCGGTGCAATTCCGGCGAAAGTTTCCCTCCGGCCTGCGTCATGGTTTTCAAGGATGGCAAATCCATCCTGGAGAAACGCAGTTTTTTGAGCATTTCATAGGTATAGGGCACCCCGCCAAACGAGGTGGCGCCATGCTGCCTGAAAAATCCCCAAAATTCGCGCTGCATCAATCCCTTGTCCGTCAGCAACAGGGTGGCCCCCTGAAGCAGATGGCTGTTGATGATGGACAGCCCATAGGTATAACTCATCGGCAAGGTTGTGATGGGCCGTTCGTTGGCCGTAATCCCAAGGTACTCCACGATGGCTTCGGCATTGGAATGAATGTTGGCGTAGCTTTGGCGGACCAGTTTTGGACTCCCAGTGGATCCGGACGTGGTCAACAACAGTCCCAAATCCTCGTAAAGATCGGGCGAAGCAGCGCCCGTTTTTAGGAGCATGTAGCCGTGGCTTTCCCAAATCGCTTCCCCGGCGAACTGACCCATCTTCTGTGCCGGGATCCACAGGAAGGATGGCCGGTAGGCGGTGCTCAGCTCGGCCAGCACGTCGGGCTTGACGTCGGCCGACATCAACACCGGCACGATCCGGTGGTTGAGAAAGCCCGCATAGCCCAGCAACGACCCCAATGTATTCGTGCACAGTTGGAATACCAGGCTCCGGCCGGGGACGAGTGCGGCCAGTTGCGCCGATTCCCTGGCCAATTCTGCATACGTGAATTGCCCGGTCTCGGAAATGGCCGCCAAGCGTCCGGCAAATGGCATCAGAGACCACATCGGATTCCCGCACCCGGCCATCACATCCCTCCATCGACGCGCAGGATCTGCCCCGTAAGATAACGGCTCAAATCCGAGGCGAGAAACAGGATGACGTCGGCGATTTCCTGCGGTTGCGCGGCGCGCTTCAGGACGGTCCGTTCGAGAATGCGTTGCTGCAGCCCGGCTTCCATGCCCTGAAGCATGTCGGTCTCCGTCAGGCCGGGGGCCACCGCGTTGACCCGGATCCCGGAAGCGCCCAGTTCGAGGGCCAACTTGCGGGTGGCGCCCAGAATGGCCGCCTTGCTGGCGGCATATTCCACCTGGCCGGGATCCCCGTCGAGCGCGGCGATCGACGATACGTTGACGATGCTCCCGCATTTCCGCCGGGCCATCATCCGCGAGATGGACTGGGTGATCCGCATCGCGGCGAAAAAGTTGACCGCGAAAACGTCTTCCATTTCGCCGACTGGGGTCATCTGGAACAACCGCTTGGGCGGGACGATCCCCGCGTTGTTGACCAGAACGTCGATCGGCATTTTTTCCGCGCCGATCTCCCGCATCCCGCGCCCAATCTCCTCTTCGCTTTCCAGATCGAACCCGACTGGCCGGATGAAGACGCCGTTTTCACGGGCGAGTTGCTCGCAGTGGGTGCGGAAATCATCCGTCACGGTGCGAATACAGGCGAAAACCCCTGCCCCGTTCCGAGCAAAACACTCCAGAGTGGAATGGCCGATCCCCCGGTTGCATCCCGTGATGACGGCGGTTTTGTTATCCAGCAATTTCATGGTGGGCCGCTCTGCTCATAGTTCCGACAAACCCGCACGTATCTGGTCCGCGATTTGCGAACCGGTCAACCCGTAACAGGTTAATAACGAGCGGTATTCGGCAGCCTTTCCAAAGCGGTCCGGCAGACCGATGATCATTTGGGGGGCATGGCGCCGCATGGGGCAGCAGGCCGCGGCCACGGCGCTGCCCAAGCCGCCGGTTTTCACGTGTTCTTCCACCGTAACCAGCAGTTTGACCCGACCGCTGTATTCCCGAATCGGCTCTTCATCCAACGGCTTGAGGGTATGCACGTCGAGCACGGCAGTGGAAATCCCGTGTTCTTCCAGGCATTTCGCCGCCTGCAGCGTTTCATATACCATGGTGCCTGTCGCCAAGATCGCCACGTCGCCGCCCTCTTGGAGGCGGATGGCCTTGCCGATCTGGAATTCGTAGTTCTCGCTATAGACCACGGGGTTGTTGGCGGCGCCGGTCAGGCGGATATACATCGGGCCATCGTGATCAAGGGCGGCGGCGGTTGCCTTGGCGATTTCCGCCCCGTCAGCCGGGGAAACCACCGTTATGTTCGGGATGGCCCGCATGACCGCGGCATCCTCCAGTCCATAATGGGAGTTGCCCAAAAAACCGGTGGACAATCCGCTGCCCAGCCCAACGGCCTTCACGTTCAGATGCATGTAGCCGGCATCCATCCGCATCTGTTCGCCGCTGCGCAAGGAGATGAACGGCGCAAAGGACGTGGCGAAGACCGGGATGCCTTCCCGGGCTATTCCCGCCGCGATGCCAATCATGTTCTGTTCCGCGATCCCGACGTCGATGAACCGGTCCGGATGCGTCTCCATGAACCGCTTCAGCCCGGAAGACCCTCCCAAATCGGCCGAAAGCACCATGAAATCATCGCGTTCCTGTGCCAACTCGCCGATCACCATGCCGAAGGCGCCGCGCGCACCCACCATGGACCAGGTGCGGACATTGCGCTTGTTGATTTCCATCAAACCGACCCTCCAACTTCCCGCCAAGCTTGTTCGTACTGCTCGCGGTTCAATCGGTTGTGATGCCACTCGTTGTTGCCTTCCATGAAGGAGACCCCCCGCCCCTTGACGGTGGTGGCGACCACCGCGGTCGGCTTCCCGTTCCGTTCCCGCGAAGTCAACGCGGCGTGCAACTGTTCGATGTTGTGCCCGTCCACTTCGGCCACGTTCCACCCGAAGGCCTTCCATTTCAAGGCCATCGTTCCCATGTCCAGGACATCCGCGCTAGCCCCGTCGCTCTGCATGCGGTTATGGTCCACGATGGCGGTGAGCCGGTCCAGCCGGAAATGGGCGGCGGACATGGCCGCCTCCCAGACCGAACCTTCGTTGCACTCCCCGTTGCCCAGCAACACATATACCTCATAGTCCATTCGTTTGCGGCGGGCGGCCAGCAGGCTGCCGATGCCCAAGGACAACCCATGCCCCAAGCTCCCGTTCGAAGTCTCGATGCCCAGCGCCAAATTCATGACTGGATGGGAGGAAAAATCCCCTCCGTCCTGCTGGAAGGTGTTCAGGCGCTCCTCGCTGAAATACCCCGCCGCCTCCAGCGCCGCGTAGAATCCAAGCACGCCATGGCCCTTGCTCAGGATGAACCGATCCCGTTCCGGCCACTCCGGATTCCGGACATCATATTTCAGGACGGTTCCGTACAGAACCGCCAAAATCTCCACGATGGAAAACCCCCCGCCGAAATGGGCATACCCCTTCCCGTTGTAGGCGATTTCCACCATCCGCCGGCGCATCCGCCGCGCCATCGCTTCCACGCGCTGGACGTCTTCCGGTTTCATTGTACCCATTGCATTCTCTGCACCGTATACTTCAACTGCGGCCGGCAGTCGCCATGTTCTTCCATCGGCCGAAGGCCATCCTGCGGCCCTACGATTTCCGCTTTTCTGGAAGATACTGCTTCAGCACTTCCGGAATGGTGATAGTCATATCGGCTTCGCAAGCCACTTCCCCGTTGGTATAGCCCACGCCCCGCCCCCTGCAAATGCCCCGCTTCCACGAAACAACTTCTGTTTCAATCACAAGCTTATCCCCCGGAACGACTTCCTTCCTGAATCGAACCACATGGGACAAAGCATGGGTCGCTTTGCCCTCCAGCCCGGGTAGCGTCGTAATGGCCACAGTCAACATCTGCGCCAAGGCTTCAAGCTGCAAAGCCCCGGGCATGTTGGGCCCGCCGGGAAAATGCTGGGGGAAATACCACTCGTTGTTGGTCAGGTTCTTATAGCCCTTGGCCATTTTGCCTGGAATCACCTGATCCACGCAATCGATCATCAGAAACGGATATCGGTTGGGTTGATACCGCTGCAACTCGACGCCGTTCAGACTGAATCCGCCTTCCACGCCCATCTTCTTGCCCTCTGTTCCCCTAGGCTACTCGATCACCACGTTGTATTTCTTCAACAACTCCTTGCCCTTGGCATAGGAGCTGAATTCGATGATGTCCTCCGTTTCCATCTGGATGTCGAAGGCCTCCTCCAAGGCCGCAATCAGTCCCATGTGCCCGACCGAATCCCAAACCGACACGCCTTGATAGGCCAGTCCTTCCAAAGTGCCGGGGTCAACGGAAAAAGTGTCTACAAATGCTTGATCGTATTTTGCACGGCTATCCATCCCGTCCATCCTTCCATTTTCCAAATCCTGTTTGACTATATCCGCCACTCTGAGCCGGCGCAAGGTTCAATCCAAATACCGGAGCGCGCCAAGTCGGTTGTCCGGAAGCCACTAAAGAGGCCTGGCCGAATGATCCGAAAATCCGTCGCGATAGATCCTGCCCCTGTTGAATACCTCTTCCAGCAGGGTCAAATCCCCCTCCTCCACACTGTACCCCTTGGGAAACGGCGCGCGGAGCTCCACTCCGATGGCCGCCAACACCCGATCATTCTGATAGTAGCATTGAATGACCATATGGCTGAGGCGATTGAAGAAATCGCGCATGGTCCGGGCAACGATTCCCATCAATTCAGCCGCCTCGGCATCGTGCAATTCAACCGGTCCTCGCCGGAATCGCATCTGGGATTCGACCCGGATCTTTTCCAGCCCTTCGCGAATCCACAGCGACGAACCCCTGTTTTCAGCAAATGCCAGGAAATCGATGTCGGCCGCCCCGGGCATCCGGCCGTCGGAACTTGGCGGAATGATCTGGCCCAACACCATCGCCAGCGTGGATTGCCATTCATGATTGGTCATTGGGTCCATATCGAATGCCGGGAGGTTATGAGTTGAGGCTATTATACCAGGACATCATGCTGATGCAGTTTGATTTGATCGGCAATGTAAAGGGCGACGGCTTGCATGGTCGAAACGGGGTTCACGCCGCCCGAGGTGACGAACACGCTGCCGTCTACAATGAACAGATTAGGCACGTCGTGGCAACGCCCCCATTCATTCACCACGGATCCCGCAGAATCCGTGCCCATCCGGGCCGTACCCATCAAATGCCAACCGGTATGGCGGACCGGCGCAAACGAAAAATTCTTAACCGACCCGGCCGCCGTCATGACTTCTTTGCCGCGGTCCAATCCATGGGCCAGCATCTTTTTGCTGTTGGCGCTCAAACGATAGGTGACCTTGGGCGCCGGAATGCCATGCTTGTCTGTCAAATCGGGGTCCAGGGTAACTGCGTTGCACGGCTCGGGAAGATCCTCGACGATAATGGCCATAGAAATGACATGACCGAATCGGGCGGCAAAGGCGGCATGGTGCCCGGCGCCCCACGGGATTTCGCGCCGCACGAACCCGGACAAGGCCGTTTCCACCGGTCCCGGCCCCCGCAAGACATGCATGGTGTAGCCGCGGACGTATCCGCGGGATGGATCGGTCTCGTAAAACTGGTGGCTGTAGATGCAGCACCCCTGGGGGCCCAGATGCGAATCCAGCGATTCCGGGAATACTCCTTCGACATAACCGTAGGGATGCAGCATAAGATTCTTGCCGACCAGACCAGACCGGTTGGCCAGCCCCTCCGGAAAAAGCGCCGACCGCGAGTTGAGCAGCAAACGCGGCGTTCCTACCCCGTTGCAGGCCAGAATGACCAGACGAGCTTCCTGCCGGCACTCCTTGCCGTTCGCGTCATAATAGATGGCCCCAGTGGCTCTTCCCGCGTGATCAACCGTGATTTCCCGCACCCGGCATTGGGTCTTCAACTCCACGCCGTTGAGCAAAGCATATGGCCAGTAGGACACGTCCACGCTGGATTTGGCCCCCTGAGCACAACCGGCATTGCATGGTCCCAGATTAATGCACTTTTCCCGGTTCTTGAAATTTCTGGTTGCGATGGCGCTGTAAGCGGGCCACCAGTGCCAGCCCAACTTGTTGAATCCTTTGGCCAAGGTTTCCCCCATTCGTCCAAGGGGGACCGGGGGTAAAAGGCCCGCGATGGGCGGATAAGCCGGGTCGTCCGCCAGCCCGGAGATCCCCATCATTTGATCGTTTTGAATGAAATAGGGCTCCAGCCGGGCATAGTCGATTGGCCAATCGTCCGCGATCCCATCCAGCGTCTTCACCCGGAAGTCCGAAGGATGGAAACGCGGAAAATGACCCGAATAGAGGATGGTCGAGCCGCCCACCGCATTGAAGTTGGAAATGGCAATGGGTGATTCGCTGTCATTGACGGGATAATCCGCCGGCAACTTCCGCACGTTGGGGCTGACATGGAAGTCCGTCAGTCGCCGGATCTCCCAATCGCGCCCCGTGCTAGGGTACGACAAGGGATCCATTCGCGGTCCTTGCTCCAGACACACGATCTTCAGACCGGTTTGGCTAAGACTCCACGCCACGGCCGCGCCGGTTGCGCCCGCCCCAACAATCAATACATCGACGGCCATATCCACAAACAACATCTGTTTACGAAAACACTTTATGCCCGTCGTTACCGCGCGTAATCCGGGCCGGATTACCAACGACTGTTGCACCGGCGGGAACATCCTGAAATACAGCCGCACCCATGCTGATTACCGCATCATCGCCAATCGTAGTTTTATCCTTAATGGAAGATAGCATTCCAGCAAAGACCCGAGTGCCAAATACCGACCATCCTCCTGGCGCACAATGAGTTGAAAGGACCGCATGGTTTCCTATCTTAATGTGGTGCCCGATATCGCAATATGGCTGGATTACACAATTGCATCCGATTTGAACATCCGCATGGATCGTGGAGAACTCGCAAACAACGGTTCCCTCTCCAATCTTGGCTGTCGGCGAGATTAATGCCGTCGGATCGATCAAGGTTGTCCGGCATATCCCCGCCGCCGCCAGCCGGCCAAACATCGTCTCCCGGTCCGTGGGTTCCCCGTTGGCGACCACGCACTGGTAGGCGTCCCGGTCCTTCAGCATGGTTTCGAAGCGTAGGCAGCGGGTGCCGAAAAAGGGACCTTCTGCGCGGATGTCGTCGATGAAAACGATTTCTGTCCAGATGCGAGACACCGCATTCCGCCGGGTCGCGAGTTCAAAGACTTCCCGCCCCAAACCGCCTGAACCATAAACGCCAAGAATCATTTGGTTCCCTTCAAATTGCGAGTGCCGCTAACGGATTTGATTTCATGCGGTCATTCTCAGCAGATTCACAATCGCACATATCATCTCCGGAGCCACCGCCGTCCCCGTCGGCAACACGATCACGCGGCCGGCGACTTCTTCGGTGTGCGGAAGATCACGGCCCGCCTCCGGATACAGCGTGCGGTACGGCTCCATCCGGTGGCAGCCCGGCCAAAAATACTTGCGGGCCAACACGTTTTCGCCGTGCAGCATCCGGACCGTCTCGTCGCGGCTCCGGCCGTAGGCGTTTTCGTCCACTTCGATTACGATATACTGTCGGTTGCATCGTTCGGCGACGGGATATTCGATCAGGCGCAGCCCCGGAATCCCCGCCAGTTCTTTTTGATAAGCCACGTAGTTGCGCAGATTTACCGCCGTGAACTCCTCGATGCTTTCCAGTCCGGTCAATCCCATGGCCGCGCAGACTTCCGTCATCTTGCCGTTCAAGCCGAGGTACACCACATTGTCGAATCCCTTGAATCCAAAGTTCTTCATCAGCCGGAGCTTGGCGGCCAACTCGTCGTCGTTGGTGGCGATGGCCCCGCCCTCGAAGGTGTTGAAGAACTTGGTGGCATGGAAGCTGAACACCTCGCACCGGCCGAAATTGCCGATCATGCGCCCCCCGTGACTGCACCCGAAGGCGTGGGCGGCATCGAACATCAACTGCAACCCGTGCGTGTCTGCGACGTCTTGGAGCGCCTCGATGGCGCAAGGCCGCCCCCAAACGTGGACGCCGATGATGCCGCTCGTGCGGGGGGTGATCATCCGCTCGACCGCGGACGGATCCAAATCGTGCGTCGCTGGATCAATGTCGGCAAAAACAGGTCTGATCCCCTGCCATTGGAGGACATGGGCCGTGGCGACGAAGGTGAAGGCCGGCAGAATAACCTCGCCTTTCAAATCCAACGCCCGGATGGCCAGTTCCAGCGCCACCGTTCCGTTGCAGACGGGAATGCAATGCTTCACCCCCAGATCTTTTTTCAGCCGCTCTTCGAATTCCTGCACCAGCGGCCCGTTGTTGCTCAGCCAGTTTCGATCCAAAAGGCCTTCGATGCGCGCCAGCAACTTGCGCCGGTCGCCGACGTTGGGCCGACCGACATGCAGGGGCTGGGCGAATGCGGGCACTGCGCTGCATTGGGGCAAATGATCATGAGGTTCCATGCCTGTCATCACTCACCCTTTGCCGATCGGCTTCACGTCCCAATCCAATTTCAACTGGACGACTCCCGGCTCGCGCCCCATGTAGCCGCCTTCGCGCAACGCCGCGTCCACGACGTCGAATCCCACCACGGCCGGCTGTTGATAGGTCACGCGGCCCCCTTCTTCCACCAAGAGCACGGCAATCGAATGGTAGCCGCTGTTCATCACATGGGCGGGCACGTGGCACACCGCTTCATAGGTACCTGCGTCATGGACTTTCATAAACCATCCTGGCGCTGAGCACGAACCCGCTGTGAACAAAATGATGCCTTGATGGTTGTAGAAGTGCAGGGTCACGTGCGCAACCGCTCCTGGCTTGACGACCCGGTATTGCACGTTTACGCGCAGCGGGGCTTGCATGGTGATCTGATCGGCAGCACCCTTTCCTTCGGGACTCACTCGGATGCGCTGAAGTTTCACAGAAGAACTTCCCGGGGCGGAGGGCCCTTCGGGCCAGACATGTTCCCACTCCGTCTGTTGATCGCCGCGCAGATAGCGGGCAACCGTATCCGGCGCCTTCCCATCGCCTACGATTTGGCCGCTTTTCAGCCAGACGACGCGCGCGCAAAGGCTTTGCACGGCAATCATGTTGTGGCTGACGAAAAGCACGGTGCGCCCCTCGCCGGCCACCGCGCCCATCTTGCCCAGGCACTTCTTCTGGAACGCGGCATCGCCCACTGCCAGCACTTCGTCCACTACGAGGATTTCCGGGTCCAGATGCGCCGCCACGGCGAAGGCCAGGCGGACGTACATCCCGCTGGAGTAGCGCTTGACGGGCGTATCGATGAATTGCTCGATCTCGGAAAACGCTACGATTTCGTCGAACTTCCGCGCCACTTCGGCCTTGGTCATGCCGAGGATCGCGCCGTTCAGGAACACGTTCTCCCGCCCCGTCAGTTCAGGGTGAAAACCCGTCCCAACCTCCAGCAGGCTAGCCACGCGCCCTTTGACCCGAATGCGCCCGGAGGTCGGCGCCGTCACGCGCGACAAGATTTTCAGCAGGGTGCTCTTGCCCGCGCCGTTGCGCCCGATGATGCCCAGGACTTCGCCCTGCTCCACCTCCAACGAAACATCCTGCAAGGCCCACAGCGTATGGCCCTCGATCGCCAGATGGGCTTGATCCACCCGCAGGTTGGGATCGGGGAGCCCCCGCTTCCGGTGCCACCAGCTTTGCAGGTCTTCCCGCAAGGTCCCGCTCCCGATCGTCCCGAGGCGATAGGACTTGGAGATGTTTTCGATGGAGATGACGGATGGCATGATGGTCAGGAGTATAGGAACATCGAAGCGCAGGAGTACAGGAAGAATATGCTTTTCATGCTTTGTCCTTCCGGGCTACAACGACGGCCTGTTCTTCCCCTTCGCGCCACTCGCGATATCCACCATTACATTGGCGGTGGGCGGATTGCCGTAAAAACCGGGAGGGTCGGCGGATTCCCGCAACAGGCTCCCGCTCCCGGCGTCGCTCTCCAAGAATGGCAGCGAAAACAACGGAGCCTGTTGCCGGCGGGCCCCTTGTCCCAAACGTGCCAGATAAAGCGCCAGCCGACTCGTTTCGCAGAGTTCAACGCAGGCTTTTCGTCCGTCCATCATCTCCCCCCCTCCAGGAAATCGATATCGCTCCGGTCTGTATCCGACCCCCGCAGCTTTTTCATTTCGACCAGATTGGCTCGCGAAACCACCGTCACCTTGCCCTGCGGGCCCCACGCCACTCGTTCGCCGTCGAGGATCCAGTGCAGGCGATCCGGTGGCGGCACCAGAATATCCACGACATGGAACAACTCCGGTTCCCGGCTGGGCTTCATATATCGGTACAAGGACATGGCGGTGTTTTTGAAGGTCCACGGCTCGGTAAAGGTTTTATACCCCGCTTCCTTCAGGCCGGCGGCGGCTCGATCCAGATCGTCTGGATGGCACAGGAAATCGATGTCTTTTGTCGCGCGGATCCGGCCGTAGATGGCCACCGCGAATCCACCGGCCAGCGCATACCGAACTTTGGCGCGCTCAAAAGCCAAAATCACGTCGTCCGCCGCGCGCAACATATCAAAATCAAGCGACGCGGGACCGTCTGGCGAATGGTTCTCTGGGCTCTTCATGCGGTAGGCCGGATTAGCCAGGTTGATCGGAATTCACAGGATTGAACCGCCTTTCCCCGGACGAAAGACGCAAACAACGGGAAAATGAACCGGGATGCACGTTCCCGGAAAGGGCAAGCAAATCCGGCCCCCCTCGTTCCTCCATCTTGAAATCCTGCAAATCCCATTCCATCCTGCAATCCCGGCCAACGAATCTTTCGCCTTCCCGCTCGACACGCGCCTATACCGTATCCATGAACGTCCGCTCCACGCGGTTGAATATGGACAGGCCCAGCAGCAAAAGAGCCGCCACGAACGCCGCCGAATAGCCTAGATAGGCCCAGGAAAACATCCCTGTCCCGAAGAAGCCGTAGCGGAACGTTTCTACGATCGCGGTCATGGGGTTGGCCACGATGATCCAGCGATACTTCTCGGGCATGGTGGAGAGCGGATAGATCACCGGCGTCGCGTACATCCACAACTGCACGCCAAAGCCCACCAGCACCTGCAAATCACGGTATTTGGTCGTCATAGACGAAACAATGATGCCGAATCCAAGCCCCATTCCGGCCATCATCAGCAACAGCAAGGGCAGCAACGCCATCGACCAGTTGGGGTGAATCGGCGCGCCCCGGGCCCAAAACAGGCCATAAAAGACCAGAAAAAAGGCAAATTGAATGGCAAAACCGATCAACTGCGACATCACCACGGACACCGGCACCGCCATCCGCGGGAAATACACTTTCCCGAAAATGCCGGCATTGGCCAGAAAGGTGCCGGAGGTGCGAGTGAGACAGTTGGCGAAATAGCCCCAGATCGTCGTTCCCGCCATGTAGAAGACAAACGGGGGGACGCTGTCCGTCGGCAGTTTGGCAATCCGTCCAAACACCACCGTGAACATCAAGGTGGTCATCAGGGGCTGAATGATATGCCACAGGGGCCCTAGGATCGTCTGCTTGTACGACGCCACGAAATCGCGGCGGACGAACAGAACCATCAAGTCCCGATATCGCCAGATGTCCCGTAAATGCAAGTCAAACCACCCTTTGGGTGGTTCGATGACCAAATCCCATCCGTTTTCTTGTGCCTGCATTTCCATGGGTCTGGAACCTTGCCAAACCGACAAGGGGAAGTCAATTTATTAGACCAGTGACTGCAGACCAGAGATTTCAGACTTAAGACCAAGACCGCCCCGCCCGTTCTTCCGAGTCTATCGCCTCTTTTCTTTGGTCTCAGGTCTCTGCTCTCCCCTTTTCCATTTGGCTTCGAACCGGCCGGTCCATGCGTCCCGCGCGGCCAGTACAAGCGCTCCATTCACGCCCCAAAACGCCCCAAGCACTCCCAAGACCCGCGAGCGAGTGCGCCGCCCCCAAAAATACGCCAACCCGCTCGCGCCAATGCCCGCCACCATGATCCAAAAGAAGATGCGCATCGGCTCAAGGCTATCGGCGCCCACTTGAACATTGGATATTGGATATTGGATATTGAATATTGAGTTTTTATATCCCCCTACTCCCGCCGCCACCAAGGCCCCTGCGACGAAAAACGGCGTCAACAGCCTTAAAAACTTGTGCGAAATCCATTGAAATGCGATCGGATTGGCCAAAATGGAGTAAATTCTGGGTTCCAGACGCCCCATTTGCCAAATTCCGGCCAATGTGCGACGTTTTCGGAGTCCTTCTTGCCCAAAATGGGCCGTCGGGAGGTCGAAAACGCGCGCGGAGGGCTCGAAAAGGCATCGAAACCCCTTCAAAACGGCCCGCATCGGGATCAACACGTCGTCTACCAGCGTGTTTTCCGGAATCGGAGCGCACAACTCCTTCCGGATGGCATAGAACGCCCCCGTGGCGCCCGGAACCGCCCAAAAACGGCTTTCGCACCGGCGAATGAACTTTTCATAGCCCCAATACGACTCCGCCCCCTTTTGCGCGCCGCCCGCCGCCGATTCATACACCAAAGCCCCCGATACCGCGCCGACCTGCGGGTCCGCGAAATTTTCCAGCAACTTGGAAATCGCTCCCGCCTCCACCCGCTGCCGGGCATCCATCATGAGGAAAATGGGCTGGCCCGCTTTCGCCATCAGGTCGTTCAGCACCGCCGCCTTGCCGCGCTGGCGATCGAATTCCACGATTTGGATGGTTGGTGGTTGATGGTTGGTAGTTGGTGGTTGGTAGTCAGCCAGACTTCCGACCTCGGCCTCCGCTTCCCCTTGGTTATTGGACATTGGATATTGGACATTGGACATTCGGGTTTTCTCTCTTACCCGCTCTCCCGTCCCATCCGTGCAGCCGTCGAGTCCGATCCAGATTTCGCGGATCGGCTCGCTTCTCGCCAGCTCCAGCAGGTTTTCCAGTTTCCGCGGCAAGGACTCCGCCTCGTCGTGCGCGGCGATCAGCACCGCCGCGCCGCCCGCGAACGGCCCTTTCCGCACGCCGCGCCCCCGCACCCGCGCCAGCAGCCAGATCAGCGCCGGATAGCCCGCATACACGTACGCAAGCAGCCCGATCGATATGGCGAGAACCCATGGCATGTTTTGCATTTAACCTGAATCCGGCATGCCCTTCAATCCAGGAGTGGATCGGCGTTTTGCCGCGGGCGCATCCGCGAATCATAGCCTTCACCCCCCTGAGGCGACCTCATATGGAGTGCGGCGGCATGACGCCGCTTTGAAGCCGCGATCTTTCGCGGCCAGGAAAAGCGCGGTCATGCCCGCGCATTCCCAAACGGCGACAACCAGGGAACGAAGTCATACCGACTCCAACCGGCATTCTCTTCGCAGCGTCGCCCCCGCCAAATCATCCTTTCTTTTCCCTTTGTTTCCCGGCCTTGTTTTGCGACATACTCCGGCCCAGTGAACCGCAGCCCGTCCATCTTGACCAACATGGCCTTCCGGCAAAGCCGAACCTGGCGAGAGGCCACCATCACCATTTGCCGCGAGAACGAATCTCCCGACGACCTAGGCCCGCTGCGGCAGGCTTTCCGCCTGCTGAAACGCCGGGGCCCCATCGATGCCGTAGTCACCATGGGTCCCCGCCCCTCCTTGGCGTACGGGCTGCTTTGCGCGCTGTTCGGAATCCCTTCCAAGCAGATTCTGACCGAAATCTTCCTGGACGAAGCCCGCCCAACCTCCCCCGCGTGGCGCATCAAGACGGCCCTGTTCCGGATCGTCGCCCGGCGGTCGCTCGGGCTCCTGACCAACAGCTCCGCCGAAGTGGGGTTCATCGCCCGCCGCTTCGGAATCCCGGAAAGCAAACTGCGCTTCGTACCGATGTACACGACCCTCGATCGGCCGGAACGCGCGCCGCACAACGAGGGGTACGTCCTCTCCATCGGCCGAACCCTGCGCGACTGGGACGTGCTGCTTCGCGCCGCGCCGCACTTCAACGCGCCGCTGCGGCTGGTCGCCGGAACCAGCGACCGCCTACCCGCGTCCCTTCCGCCCAACGTCCAGGTTTTCCGGGACCTCTCTCTGGAAGACGGCCGCGACCTGATGCGGCGGGCCGCGGTGGTGACGATTCCCCTGTTGCCGGCCGAACGTTCCACGGGACAAGTCGTCCTGTTCGAGGCCATGGCCATGGGCAAGCCCGTCGTCGCCACGCGCGCCACGGGAACGTTCGACTACGTCCGCGACGGCGAGAACGGCTTGCTGGTCGGACCCGGCGATGCGTCCGCGCTGGCACGGGCGATCAACCGATTGCTGGAGGATGCCGCGCTGGCCGACCGCTTGGCGCAGGCGGCCGTGGAGGAATGCCGGACCGACTTGGACATCGAAATCCACGCCGCACGCAAGCTTGCGGCCATCGCCGATCTTTGCGGAAAGAAGCGATCGAGCTGAAAAGCCGGTTCGCCGGCAGCCCGGGTCTTACGGACTCTTCGTCAGGCCCTGAATCAGGCGGCGCGCCTGAAACAAGGAGCGCAGGCCCGGCAGAATGCGGTTAAGCGCCCCGAACTTGGCCCGGCCGGCGTGACGGGCGCGGTGCGTAATGCTTATTTCGACGACGGCGCCCCCCCGCGCCTGGATGTATTCCGGCAGATGGCAATGCACCTGGCCGGCCGGCGCCGGACAAAGCCGCCGGAGATCCCGCAAATGGCCTGCTCGCGCAATCCAAATCCCGCAGCCCGTATCGGAAACGCAACAGTGTCCCAAGAACAGATGCTTGACCCGTCGGCCGATCTTGCTGATCCACAGCCGCCAGCCGTAATCGTGGCGCGCCGTCCGGATGCCCCAGACCGCATCCGCACCGGTTTCCAGCGCCCGTTGCATCAAACGGCCGAAATCCGCCGGACAATATTGTCCATCGCCATCCATCATGCCGACCCATTCGCTGGCGACCTGTTCAAACCCCTGCCAAAGCGCGGCGTCCTTGCCGCCATGCGGGAAATCCATCGACCGAATCCGCGCGGCGGGATGGCGGTTTATCCATTCGGCGACGTGGGCGGCGGTTTCATCGGTACTGCCGTCGTTCAGCAGCAGAACCGAGGTGTTCTCCGGGAGTCCGCCCGCCTGCAAATCGTCCAGCAGAAAGGCAACGACGTCCGCTTCGTTCCAAAGGGGAATCAAAATCGTCATGTCCGCATGCATGGCCTTTAAAACTAGCCCTCCTGATCGAAATTGCCAGTCAAAAGGTATCCGATCCCGATCTGCGCCGCCGGGCCTCCCCCGGGAATCGGGCGCCGGAACCGCACGCACACGCCCACGCCACCGTCGGTTCGGTGCGCCGGCCCGGAAACGTCGATCAATGCGCCTTGGGCGGCGCGCAATTCCCGCCACGGTTCCCCATCGCAGGAGAACTCCCAGCCCGCCGCCGGCGCCGCGCTGAGAAACAGATGGAGTTGACGATGGGCCTCCGGAACATCCGGAACAAACAGGTGAATCGGCGAGCCTTCCGGATCTCCGACCGCCGTGCGCCAGAAATAGTCCTGGTCGACGGCGTCGGGAGTCCATTCCCGTGCGGGGGATCCGATCCTCACCGTCCGCAGATCGCGCAGAAACCGCTCCTCGCCCGACGCGCGGAATCCGATGGCCAGCGCCACCGCCAACATGCCGTAGATGATTCCATGCGCCAAGCCTGAACCGATCCAGCGGAGGCCTCCCGCGACTTTTCGTTGAGCATCCAGCCCCCCAGCGGCCACGGCCAGAAGCAGGAAATGCAAAAAATAGGCGTATCGGGGGGAGGTTTCCCCTCCCAGGATCTGCGCAACACAGGAAACCCCGAGGATCAACAAACAAACAAACCGTCCCTTCGATTCCGTTTCGGACCCGGACCGGAGACAGCCCAGGACAACGGCCGCCAACAGGAATACGGCATAGAAAAGCCGCGCGCCGGTCAGGACGCCTGCCGCCGCAACATGCCCGCCGGCTTCCAGCGCTTGTTCGGAACCAGAGGCGAATCCGGGCAGGAAATATTTGATCGCCTTCACCGGAAGCAATCGGGCGAACATGCGAACGGGATGGAACCGGATCTGGCTCCCGACGTACGCCCTCATCAAAGCGGACTTGACGGCCGGCGGAGCTTCGCGGTCCACCATTTCCAGCCACCCGTCGTATTCCCCCCACCCCCGGCTGCTCCAACCGCGGGCCATGAAGGCGGCCTGACCCGAACTTAACGGGGCCGGAGCCAGACGGTTCTGCCAAGAGGAAAAGGCCTGGAGAAGGCCTCCGGCCAGCAGGATCGCGCAGAGAACCCGCCCGGCATCCCGTCTGCGGGACGGCGCGGGAAACGATCTCCAACCGAACGCGAGAAGTCCAAGTCCAATGGAAACCATCAGCACGTCCACGCCGACCAGAAGATGGCCGAGACATAGGCTGAGGAATATACCCCCGCCCGCCGCCGCCTTCATCCCCGCCCGGGCAAAACGCATCGCGCCGAGGATGGACAACAAGCCGAGCAGAAGGGTGAATTCACCGGGGACCTGATGGGCGAAGTCCAGAAACGTGATGTTTCTCAGAGGGAAAACGAGGTGCAGGCCCGAAGCCAACCGTGCCGTTCGATCGCTGAACACCCACCTGAGCAGTTCATAGACCATCCAGGTCGACAGCACGGCCAACGCCCAACAAACCCACTGATGGACCGGCACCATCGCCGCCTCGCCGACGAGAAGGCGAATCGGCAAGGCCAGCGCAAATGACCGGGGAAAAAACGAATAGAAGTCGTAGACCGATTGGGCCAAGTTGCCGATGCCGACGGCGGACAGCCCATCGCCGGCCAGCCGGTTGACGAAAGAAACGAAAAAACCGCGGTCCATGACCTGGGCATAGGTATTCATGAGCCACAGAGCCGGCAGTTTCAGAATCACCCCTCCCCCCAGAAGAAAGAGCGGCCAGCGTCGGCTGGCGAACCGCCGCTCCCACCTGCCGGCGACAGAAAGAACGCCCCAGGCAAGAAAGCCTTCCCCCACCATTCCAACGAGAACCGCCCCCGCATGGTGCTGCCGCGCGTGCATCCAGCCGGCAGCCAAGGCCGCGATCAACGCGCCGCAAAACACAAACCAAAGCCATCCGAAAGCCGCCGCCGCACGGTTGTTGTCCTCGTCGTTCATGTACCGGTCACGGAGTTCATGCAACCGCGGAAAACGATGGCGTTGGGACTTTGGATCTGTCGGCCTGAGGTCATCGCAAAAATCATTCAGCAAACCGCATCCCGTGGCAAGGGCGAAAATTCCGCATGGCCAACCTTATTGTATCGCGACCCGCATGCCAGCCTTTGATCTATGACTGTTCGTCTGAGGCATGGCGGATGTCTGCCATGGCATTCGCCGGTTCATCCGGGCAGATCGGCGCAAGCGCGGATCCCGGCGGAACGCCCCCGGTACCGGGCCGCGGGCTCCTGCGATCGCCCGAACGAGATAGGTTGGAAATCCATGTCGCTGCTGAAACGAATCGCCGCCCGCTTGCCGGGCCGCTGGCAAACGGAACTCAAGCGGATTCGCTTTGCCCGCCAGATCCGCAAGGGCACCTTCGCGACCGATGAGCCGGAGTACGACCGGCTGTCCGAATGGATCCGCCCCGGAGATTGGATCCTGGACGTCGGCGCCAACGTGGGACACTACACCAAGCGTTTTCGGAATTGGCCGGGGCCTCGGGCAGAGTCATCGCTTTCGAACCTACGCCCACCCCGTTCTCCCTGCTGGCGGCCAATGCCCAGCTCTTCGCCCATCCCAACGTCACGCTGATCAACGCGGCGGTTTCCGATCGCGCCGATCTGGTCGGCCTGGCGATCCCGCAGTTCGATTCCGAACTCGTCAACTACTACGAGGCCCATCTCGCTCCCGCCCAGGCCGGCGGATTATCGGTGTTGACCCTGGCGATCGATTCCTTGCGCGTCGGCCACCCGATCGCGCTCGTCAAAATCGATGCGGAAGACCACGAAGCCGCCGTCCTGGCCGGCATAAAGAATTTGATCGGGAAGGACCACCCGGTCCTGATCGTGGAAACGGGATCGAAGGCCGTCGTGGACACCCTGTCGTCGTCTGGCTACATCCCCAAAAAACTTCCGGGCTCGCCCAATTTCCTGTTCAGGCCGAAAGCCTAGCGCCCTCCCGTTTTCTTCTGTTGCCCGGCCCGCCGCCTTTGGGATAGAGTTCCCCCCCTTGAACGACGTGGCGGAAGACCGCCGAGGACCGCAGAGGAGAGCGCCAGATGGAACAGATCAAACTAGGCCTGCCGAAGGGCAGCCTGCAGGACAGCACGTTCGCGCTGATGAAGAAGGCCGGCTGGAATTTCAAGGTCGGCTCTCGTTCGTACGTGCCCACGGTGGACGACCCCGCCATCGCCGCGCGCCTCATCCGCCCGCAGGAAATCGCGCGCTACGTCGAGCTCGGCCTCCTCGACGCCGGCCTCACCGGCTACGACTGGATCTACGAAAACGGTGCCGACGTCGTCGAAGTCGCCGAACTCTGCTATTCCAAGGCCACGAGCAATCCCGTCCGCTGGGTGGTGGCCGTGCCCGTCGATTCGCCCATCCAGGGCGTGAAGGATCTGCAGGGCAAGCGCATCGCGACCGAAGCCGTCGGCCTCACGAAACGCTATCTCGCCGACCACGGCGTCACCGCCGAAATCGAATTCTCCTGGGGCGCCACCGAAGTCAAGGCCCCCGAGCTCGTCGATGCCATCGTCGAACTCACGGAAACCGGCTCCTCCCTGCGCGCCAACCAGCTGCGCATCGTGGACACCGTCCTGACCTCCACCACCCGTTTCATCGCCAACAAGGACGCGTGGGCCAACAAGGAAAAGCGGGCCAAAATCGAACAGATGGCCCTGCTGCTCACCGGCGCGCTCTACGCCGAGAACAAGGTGCTGATCAAGATGAACGCCAAGAAAGGCGACGTCGCCTCCATTTGCGGCGTGCTGCCGGCTCTGCACGCCCCCACCGTCAACCCGCTCGGCGATCCCAGCTGGGTCGCCATCGAGACCGTCGTGGACGAATCCATCGTCCGCGAAATCATTCCGCAGCTCAAGGCGGCGGGCGCTTCCGGCATTATTGAACTTGCATTGAACAAAGTTGTGCCGTAAAACCGTCCGGCATCGTCAGATCAGAACAGGAGACAAGCATGGGTTCCGTCAAAAAGAAACGCCGCTTGAAGATGGCCAAGCACAAACGCCGCAAACGTCTGCGCGCCGACCGTCACAAGAAGAAATAGGGGATCGACCCGGAAACGGGCGCGCCATCATGCGTGGCTTTGGCCAATGGCGGCTTGCGTTCGGCCTCGTTCTCTTCGGCGTCGCGGCCGGTTGCCGCTCGCTGCCTAGCCCTTCGCCCTTGCTGGACGGAGGGCTTGTTTCGTCTCCCGAGGCCCTCCCGCTGGACCAGGCCCAGGCCGCGCAGGCCTACGCCTTCTATTCGATCGGCATCCACCACGAGCTGGCCGACGAATACGACCTCGCCTACGAGGCGTACCGGCAAGCCGCCGAGCTCGACTCCGGCAACGAGCGCCTCGTCCTGCGCATGGCCTCCACCCTCGTGCTCCAGCGCAAGACCGAGGAGGCCCTGCGCGCCGTCGAGGATTTCCTCCGGCGCCATCCGGATTCCGAAAGCGCCCTGCTCTGGCTCGCCACCTTTTATGGAAGCACGGGCGATCGGGACCGCGTCGTCGATCTCTTCCGCCAGATGACGCGCCGCTTTCCGGCCAAGCCCCTCGGCTGGCTGCAGCTGGCTTCCGCCACGGCCCGCACCGGCGACACCAACGCCGTCGAGACCATCCTCCGGGACGGCCTCTCCAAGGCCCAGCCGCCCACGGCCCTGCGCCAGGAACTCGTCCGCCTCCAGGTCGTGCGCATGCAGGCCGCCGCCGATCCCGCTCTCCGGCGCGAGGCCCTCCGGCAAGCCATCGCGCTTCTGCGGCAAGTCGCCGATGAACTCCCCGGCGACGTGGAAACCCTCTATGCGCTCGGCGACCTGCTGGTGAAGGACGAACAATTCGAAGACGCCATCCGGACCTACGAAAAAATCGAACGCATCCAGCCCGACGATTTGCAGGTCAAGCAGAACCTCGCCAAGGCTTTCTTGGCCATGGACGATCAGCCCAAAGCCATCGCCGTTCTTGAAAAGCTGACCCGAGACCGGCAAAGCCCCATCGACGCTCATTACTATCTGGCCGAGCTGTATCTGCAGGCCGGCGATCCGACCAACGCCCTCGTCCATTTCCGCATCGCCGCCGACGCCTCCCCCGGCGATCCTTCCCCCTGGATCAAACTGGCCGCCATCCAGAGCGAGACGAACGAGGAGCTGGCCGTCGCCACCCTGACCGAAGCGCTGGGCAAAATGCCCGGCAACCCCAAGATCCTCGAGGTCTTTGCGCTCGTCCGCATGCAGCAAAAGCGATTTGGGGAAGCAGCCGCCCTCCTGCAGCAGGTCTACGACGCGACGGTCGGCCAGGATCCCAAAGCCACGCCTTCCCGCCTCTTCTACTACAATTACGCCGTCGCGTGCACCCACCTGCGCCGCACCCAGGATGCGGCCCGCTGGCTCCATGGCGCCGTCGAACAGGAACCCGCCCTGCTGGAACTCTACATGCAGCGCGTCCTGACCGGCACCGGCACGTTCCGCAAAAGCGCCACCAGCGTCCTCCGCGCCCTCGCCGACATCCCCAGCACCGAATCCGCCGCCATCCACGCGCATCTGGCCAACCTCTATCTCGCGCAGGACAAACCGGTCTCCGCCATCCGGGAATTCGAAGCCGCCCTCGCCATCGTCGGAAAAGAACCCCTGCAAGCCGCCGTCCTCACCCCCCGCTTCTATTTTTGGTTCGGCGTCGCCCTCGACCAAGCCAAGAAAACCGATCGCGCCATCGACGTGCTCGAAACCTGCCTCGAGAGCGATCCGGAATTCGCCGACGCCCTCAACTATCTCGCCTATCTCTGGGCCGTGCGCGGCGAGCGCCTCGACGAAGCCCTGCGCCACGCCCAAACCGCGCTCTCGCTCGACCCCGAGAATGCCGCCTATCTCGATACCCTCGGCTGGATCTACTACCAGCAGGGCCGCTACGCCGATGCGCTCCAGTACCTTCGGCAAGCCGACGCCCTCCATCCCAACGACGCCGAGATTCTCGAACACATCGAGAAGACCCAAGAAAAGCTCAAGCCCCAGACTCCTTGAATCGCGACCCGGCCCCCATGCGCGCCCCCCGCAAAGCCTTCATTCTCGCCGCCGGCCTCGGCACGCGCCTGCGTCCCCTCACGCTCGATACTCCCAAGCCCATGCTGCCCCTCTGGGGCCAGCCCATGCTCGCCCGCACGCTCGGGCAACTCGCGGCGTGGGGCGTCGAACAAGTCCTCATCAATCTCCACCATGCCCCCGGCCCCATCGTCCGCTATCTCGCCGGCCAGGCCTTCCCGAACTTGCGCATCTCCGCCGTCTTCGAACCGGTCATCCTCGGCACCGGCGGCGCCCTCCGCAACGCCCGGTGGTTCATCGACGAACCGTTCTGGTTGCTCAACGCCGACGTCGCCGCCGATCTCGATCCAGAGCCCCTCCTCCGCGCCTGGAAACAGTCAAAACCCCTCGCCGCCTGCTGGCTGACCGAAGACGCCGGCCCCAAGACCGTCCGCTGCGAAAACGGCGTGATCCGCGATTTCCACGACCCGGTCCGCGGCCACGCCACGTTCTGCGGGCTGCAACTGCTCGACGAACGCATCCTGCCGTTCATCGCCAAAGAAGGTTTCGACACGATCATCGCCGCCTATCGGCGCGCGCAGAAACGGGGCCACCGCATCGCGGGCGTCTTCGTCCCCGGCTCGTTCTGGGCCGACATCGGCACGCCCGCCCAATACGTCCAAGCCCACCGCGACACCGCACAACGCCTCGGCCACGCCGGCGAAACGTTCACGCTTCCTGCCGCCGCCGTCCTCACTCCCCGCGAGCGCGCCCTCCTGTCTCCGCTTTCCCGTCCCCTGCCTCTTGACGACCGCCCCGTCGAAGTCCTCCCCCCGCGCGGCTCCAACCGCGAATTCTTCCGCCTCCGCGACGGAAACCAGTCGTCGATCCTGATCCGCTGGTCGCCCGAACGACCCGACAACCGACTCTACGCCCGCCATACGCGGTTTCTCGATGCGCTGGGCCTCCCCGTCCCCCGCCTCTTGCTCGATGCCCCGCACGACCATTTCCTCGCCATCGAAGACTTGGGCCGCGAGACCTTGGAATCGCGCCTGCCGCGCCTGGCATCCGCCGACGTTCTCCGGATCTATCGGCAACTGATCGAGATCGTCCTGCGCCTGCATCTCGAAGGCCTCCCCGCCGCGCGCAAATGCCGACTGCCCCTCATGCCCGGGTTCGACGACAAGCTCTACGCCTGGGAACACGCCTACTTCATCGACCACGTTCTGCGCGGCCGACTCCAGGCCTCGGAAAAGCGGATTGCCGTCGTCGGCGCGGAATTGAAGTCGGTTTCCGAAATCCTCGCAAACTCCCCGCAAGCGCTGATCCACCGCGACGCGCAATCCAGCAACGTCCTGTTCCGCGGCCAGCGGCCCGTCCTGATCGACTACCAAGGCATGCGGCGCGGCCCGGCCGCCTACGATCTCGCCAGCCTGCTCTGCGACCCCTACGCCGATCTCCCCGCCCCCCTTCAGCTACGGCTCCTGCGGCATTACGCGCTCCGCCACCCCAAAGGAGTGGAAATCGCCGCCGCGTTCCCCGCCGCCGCGATCCAGCGGCTCTGCCAAGCCCTCGGCGCCTACGCCGTCCTCACGGAAAAACCCGGCATGGCGCATTTCGCCCGCCACATCCCCGCCGCCGCCCGCCAGCTCCTGCGCGCCCTCCGCGCGCACCCCCTCCCCGCGCTCGAAGCCGTCGCGCGACAGCTCGCGCGCGGATGACTCACGTCTGCGCGAACAGCACGACGTGGTTCTTTCCGTACTTCTGCGCGCACTTGGGGCAGGTCGTGTAGTAGAAGTAGAATTTCTTCGGCGTCTTGCCCTTGTCCGCGACCCGCCGCTTGAGGTCCGCGATCCACTTCGGAATGTCGCGATACGCGCCTTCGTACGCCTGCGCGAGAAACGTTCCCGCGATCGACGCCATCTGCAGGCCGGGCACGTCTTTGGCCACTTCCAGATAAAGATCCGAACCCCACAGCGAGTTCTCGTCCGACAGCGCGAGCATGTCTTTCGCCTCGGCGCCCGCCTGCTGGATCGCCGCCATGTTGCGCGCCATCACCGTGCCGAAGTTCAGCGGGATGCGCAGGAAACTCCGCACCCGGTCTTTCGCGAATTTTTTCCCGTCCAGCGTCAGCCACCGTTCCTGCCACGGGGCCGGATCGAATTTCGGGCAGCATTCCTTCTCGACAGTCATGGCTTTCCCCTCCACGAGACTAGAGCTTCCGATACGTCGTCGGTTCGAAATTCGCGGCCATCGTCCACGTCGCGGCCTCGCAGCGGACGATGCGGAACACCACCAGCAGGCCGTAGCCGTGCTGGGCGACCCACGGCTGCATGAACGGCCGGGCCGCCACGATCTCCTTCTTCAGTTCCAGATCGTCCACGATCTGCGCCGTGCCCGACACGCGCACCTGCATCTCCGGGCTGTTGAAACACGCCTCCGCCGGCGCGCCGTTCTGGACCTGTTTCGACAGCGCCTTCCCGATTCCCGTATGGAACAGCAGCCCCTGCTCGTCGGCCCGGTACATCAACATGCCGCGCACGCGCGGCTTTCCGTTTTCCAGCGTCGCCAAATGGCATGCGGGGTGGGCGTTGAGGAACGTCAAAATCTCGGAACTCGTCATGGAACTCTCCTGGTTAGGCTGGGAATCCTACGCCCGCCCCTTCCGCCCCGCCAAGCCTTTCTTCGCCCTTGGAGCGGAAACGAATCGCGGCTCGGATAATCATTGTTTGCAAACATTGATTTCTGTTTTTCCACGGAACGCATAAGCTTTCGGCGAAAATTACGTAGCACGTAAAATCGTTGCCCGATTTTTACGTAGCGAGCGTGGAAAACTTTTTTCCACAGTACGTAAAACCGGCAAGCCGCGATTCCCCGCCAGGGGGGCGCGGGGCCGGGCGGCTACTTGACGACGGCGCCGCTGGAGAGGTCGCCGTCGACGGTGACGAGGCGCAGGCATTCGCCCTTGCTGGCGGCGAGCAGCATGCCCTGGCTTTCCACCCCGCGCAGCTTGATCGGCGCGAGGTTCGCCACGACCACGACCGTCTTGCCGATGAGCTGCTCGGGCTTGTAGTAGAGCGCGATGCCGGCGACGATCTGCCGGCGCTCGTCGCCCATCAGCACGCTCAGCTTCAGCAGCTTCACCGCGCCTTCGATGGCTTCGGCGCTCATGATCTTGGCGGTGCGCAGCTGCACCTTCGCGAAATCGTCGTAGGTGATCACGCCTTCGGGATGGGCGAGCGTGCCCGGCGCGGGCGGCTTCTTGGCGTCCGCCGGCTTCGCGGCGGGCGCCTCGGTCTTCGTTTCCGCCGCGGGATCCGGCGCCTCGATGCGCGGGAACAGCGCCCCGGGCGCGGCCACCGGCGTGCCGGGCACGAGGACTTCGGGCTTCGTCAGTTCGTCGGGATTCACGGTCATGGCATTCTCCATTCCAAGGGCGGCGCGCAGCGCGGTCATCTTGCCGGGCATCACGGGCATGAGCAGGCCGGCGCAGACGCGCAGCGATTCGGCGGCGGCATACAGGGTGGCGTGCAGCGGGCCGGGATCGGCCGCGCGGGCTTGGGTCCAGGGCTGCTGCGTTTCCAGAAAACGGTTGGTCGCGCGCACGGCGTCGATCACCTGCGCGATGCCGGCGTGCAGCGTGAAGGTCTCGACGGCGGTTTTCAGGCCCGCGGCGGCCGCGGACGCCTGCTTGAACAGGTCGGCGGCGGGACCGCTCGCGAACGTGCCCGGCGGCGGCGACGGCAGCTGGCCGCCGCAGTACTTGCCGACCATGCTGACCACGCGGTTGAGCAGGTTGCCCAGAT